>CALCFH010000527.1 GCA_937900215.1 uncultured Cryomorphaceae bacterium | reverse complement strand
CAAAATGAACGGGTGTGTATTGTGTGTTTACAGAACTTACTGTAACGCTGGCAGATTGAGTACAACCCGCTTCATCGGTTACCACTACTGAATAGGTTTGACCCTGCTGACCGTAGATGAAGCGCGTGGTTTCACCTGTATTCCAAAGGAAAGATTTCACTCTAAATCCGCCATTGGTAATGGTTTTTAGAATGGCAGAGTCTCCTGCACAAAAAGGAGCAAGAAGCTCAACAGCACTTACTGTCATGGGTTTGCAGTCTGAAACAAAGTCAAAACTATTTCCGTAAGTCCAATTTCCACCTACTTCATACCCAATGCGAAGACTATGGGTGGTATTGAATTCGAGAGCTTGGAAGTTTTGTTGTGTTAGGCTTGAGCTAGACCAAGTATTTGAAGTCCTCCAAAAGGGATCGTTTTGGGAACGGATTAGCAGACTATAAGTGCTTGCAGCAGGAAGTGTAAAGAATGCTCTATATGTTTTGGGATTTCCGATTTTCACTGCGGAAGTAATAAACTGATTTGTAGCAGTATTGACAGTAATTAGAATGGAATCAGAAATCTGTGTTCCATCGTTGGATGTGGCACTTACCCAAACAGAGCCGTTGGCCAAGCCCGTAACAAGTCCGCTTGAATGTACGGAGGCAACAGCACTTCCGCCTGAAACCGACCAATTCACGCTTTGATTAGATGCGAAGCTTGGGAGCACTAGGGCCGTTAATTGCAAACTTCCACCCAACGAACTCAGTAGAGTGCCTCCAGCCGATTGAACACTTATACTTTCTACCACAAATTGAGTAGAAAATGCGGTGCCATCTGTTTTGGTTCCTGGAGAAAAGAGGCTAGAAGTGTTGCTTGCATGTTGGACAAAGTTTCCGCTCACATCAGGAAATCGGGTGTAGGATTCGTTTGGATTGTTGGAAAGGGCGTCTGAATCAAAGAACAAAACCCAATCGCCGTTGGCATTTTTTACTCCAATAACCTCTCCTGAGTTATTGAGGCTCAAGTTCGAAGCTGTGGCATCCGCAGAGAGCAGCACCGCACCACCAAAATGGCCCACTAACGGACCACTACCAAAAACAGCCAAAGCTCCATTTGGGGGAATAAAAGTTCCGGATGGAACTACATACCTAAGGCTTCCAGTAGCGCTGGTATCATCCCAAATCTGATACCCGCTGGCGTTAAAATTTGTAATGCTTGTGTTTACAAATTCAATGAAGGAGTCGCCTTCTTGATCATAGATACCATCCCCATTGGCATCGCCGGCTAAGCCACTGTTGGAGGGGTCATACAACACCTCATTGATCTCTAAATAATTGGGAGTTAGTTGGGTGTAGCTTACATTCCACATCGCCAATTGGTCAAAGACTAAATCGCGTGCGCTTCTCTTTATTATCCCGGCCTCAGTGCTATCTAGTCCGCCATTGTACGCGAGTAGGCTAGGATCTTTTTGGAAGAGCACTGCATAAAAAGTACAGGCTGCGACGAAGCTTCCGGCCAAGGATGGATGCGATTCATCTGCGTTGTAAAGTTGAATTCCAGGGTGGGTCGTTCTCAGCGAACGCCAAACTACGCTTACGGGAGATATGCCTGCATCTAGACTATCTGCTATGGTCTGATAACGTAAATTTAGAAGGCTATCCATTCCTTCATAAGTGCACACAGGTGGCCATGTAGCACAATTCGATGCGTCGCCATTTTCCCTTCCCCAAGTCATATAAAAAACCGATTGAGCAGTAGGACGAACGCTATGGAAAAGACTGTCTAAGGTATAGGCAGCTGGATAGAATTGGGCTTCAACCTGAGACAAAGGCAAAGAAGGTCTCTGGCTATGCTCTTGCAAGATCAGATAATCCCAAGAGCCATTTTGAATTTTCGATACGGTGTTTGAATTAGTAGCATGCGATTGCAAAGAATAACCACCAATGGTGTTTTGATCGTGGTAAAGACTATCGCCCCCTGAATGAGCTAAGTCGGCAATTAGTTTAGGAAGATCATTGTAATAGGTATAACTGTTTCCAACGAAAAGTGCTTTTCGCACCTGGTTTTGAGCAGAAAGAGTAGCACCCAGTCCAATAAAAAACAGCCACCCCAAGAGGTGGCTGTTTTTAAAATTCAAATTGCATTTTAGCATTTTCAATTCTTAACAATGCGTTCAGAATAGATGGCCTCATCCGACTGAAGTTGTAGGATGTAAACCCCTGCGGATAAATCACTCATTTCAAATCGAATTTCACTTCCTTTTACAGTTTGTGATGAAATCAGCCTTCCATTTATATCCATTAAGCTAGCCAAGCTGCCTTCTGCTGCGGTAACATAAATTACATCTTGAGTTGGATTAGGATAGATTGAAACGGCATTGAGATCAAGACTGCTGTTGCCATCCCACTTTGCACCTGAACCGTTGTAGAACCTTCTTTCTCTACAAGCAAATTCGGTATTGTAGACGGTGCCGTTGTCGTTTACACGTGCAAATACGGTAAACTCATAATTGGCAGAGGGCAATCCACTTCCTGTAAAGTCAACAGTAGCGCTGGTATTCGAAGATAAGGCTGTATTGGTCCAAGCAGCTCCTACTCCCACTTGGCGATAAGCCATTCTGTAGCCCACCAAGCTCACTCCACTGCCTAAAGTAGCAGAACTCCAACTTCCTGTAAAGCTTACTGCATTGGGTTTTGCTACCGCAAAATTTACGGGAGTATATTGAGTGTTTACAGTGCTTACTGTAACACTAGCGGTTTGGGCACAACCCGATTCGTCGGTTACCACTACAGTATAGGTTTGACCCTGCTGACCGTAGATGAAGCGCGTGGTTTCACCTGTATTCCACAAAATTGCTTTGGTTTTATAACCTCCATTTACAATCGCTTTCAGCTGAGCAGAATCGCCTGAACAGAAAGGCGCAATAAGTTCAACGGCACTTACTGTCATGGGTTTGCAGTCTGAAACAAAGTCAAAACTATTTCCGTAAGTCCAAGTTCCACCTACCTCATACCCAATGCGAAGACTGTTGGTAGCATTAAATTCGAGAGCTTGGAAGTTTTGTTGCGTTAAGCTTGCATTCGACCAAGTATTTGAAGTCTTCCAAACGGGATCGTTTTGGGTACGGATCTGCAGTCTGTAAGTGCTTGCAGCTGGAAGAGTGAAGAACGCTCTGTATGTTTTCGGATTGCCAATCTTAGTAACCGAAGTAATGAACTGATTTGTAGCTGCATTTGGGAAATCGGTGCCATCTATTTTGGTACCTGGTGAAAACAACAAAGGGGTATTATCCGCATGTTGTTCAAACCCACCAGTAATATCTGGATTGCGCGTATAGCTCTCATTGGGGTTGTTGGATAGAGCATCTGAATCGAAGCTCAAAACGGGCTGACCCATTGCGTTGCGTACCACAATGATTTCTCCACTATTGCCTAGACTTAATCCAGTGGTTCCTGTATCAGCTATAAGCACAATGGCGCCACCGAAAGTACCTGTTGGCATTCCTCCACCAAAAACAACTAGAGCACCTCCCGCCGGAACAATG
>CALCFH010000526.1 GCA_937900215.1 uncultured Cryomorphaceae bacterium | reverse complement strand
ATTAGAGGAAGTTTACACTCGTTACTTAAGTGTTATTGAGGAAGGAGAATTGGATTTCTTACAAGGCGAGTAGATCGCCTAAAGAAGAAATTGTGCTGCAACTTTGAATAATAGGGGGAGCAAAAAGCCGAAACAGCAATGTTTCGGCTTTTTTATTTTGTATCGCTTTCTTGATAGAAACAGTCTTCTCTTCTTTGACTCGGTATTGAAATTGGACATAGAAGAGCGGCATCCATCCAACTAAAAAGACTAAGAAGTAAGGATACAGAGAAGTCTTTTTATTGCGCTATTGCTTGAAGAAGTAATCCACAAAGCCAAGCACCATAGGTTCCGAGGGCATAACCCAGAACGGCCAGTAGTACACCAACGGGAGCGAGAGATGGATGAAAAGCGGCGGCAACCACAGGCGCTGAAGCAGCTCCACCGATATTGGCTTTAGACCCAACCGCGAGCAGAAAGAAAGGAGCCCGAATCAGTTTGGCAACCAAAATGAGCAGGGCTACGTGTACCGCCATCCAAATAATTCCTAGCACAAACAACCATGGATTGTCGAATATTTCTAGAATATTCATTTTCATACCGATAGTTGCTACGAGAATATAGATGAATACACTTCCGATTTTAGAGGCTCCTGCCCCTTCAAAACTGCGCGCTTTTGTAAAGCTTAGGGCTAATCCGAAGGTGGTGGCTAATACGATCAACCAGAAAAAACTAGAGGTTAGGCTGAATTTTTCGAGCACAGGGGCGTTCTCGGCTATCCATTCTGAAAAGTAATTTCCCATGAGATGAGAAAGTCCGGTTACGCCGAAAGCCAATCCTAGAATGATCTTTAAGTCGTAAAAACTGGTTGTTCTGGCCGACTTTGTCTGGAAGTCATCCATTTTCTTTTTTAGTGATTCTATAGCTGAACTGTCGGCCTTAAAAAAGCGGTCGATTTTATCGCTTTTAGCGACACCAAAGAGCAGGAAAGCCATCCAGATTTCGGCCACAATTACATCAACCGTTATCATTATTGAATACAATTTTGAAGAAGGATTGAATATTTCGAACATCGCAGCCTGATTGGCTCCTCCGCCAATCCAGCTTCCTGCAATGGTTGTCATTCCTCGCCAAACCGCATTTGCGCCTTCGCCGCCGACCATATCGGGTACCATTGCACTCATGGCTAGTAAAGCAATTGGGCCGCCAATGATCACCCCGAGCGTTCCGGTTAGAAACATAATGAGGGCCTTGGGACCAAGGCGTAAAACCTCTCTAAAGTCTATGCTAAGCGTAAGCAAAACCAAGCTGGCTGGAAGCAGATACCTAGAGGAAACAAAATAGAGTTGCGATTTACCTGTAAACGCTTTCAAATCAGCGAAAGGAATGTCGTTTTCACTTACAAAAACCTTGAAAGCATGCAGGTTATCAATAGTTCCAACGGCATAACCTTGTGAGCTTAAAAAATCCAAGGCAGGTTGTAGTTCTATCCAACCTGGAGAAATAATTCCAAATGTGTTGAATATAGATGGAAGAAAATAGCACATCAGTAGACTAGGCACAAGGGCGTAGAACTTCTTGAAATAAGGCGACTGGGCGGTGTAGAAAACCCCCATTAGGAGGGTCATAAGAATTCCAAAAACAACAGCGTCGTTGGTAATTAGCGGGGTGGTGGATACAATTTCTTCCATAGGGCCGCAATATGGCAAAACCCTATCAAAATTCAATTAAGATTTAAAAACCAATTATTTCTTTCGAAATCACAAAGGCTCCCATGAGAAGTACAAAGTATCCAAAGCCTTTTGCTAATCGCTTACCATCGATAAATTTAGACAGGTAAATACCTAAATACAGTCCAACCGAGGCAATAAGAATAAGGATGGTTATAAACAGATAGTCGATGGTAATATCCGGATTTCCAATGTCACCCAAGAAGCCAATGAGCGATTTGGCTGCGATAATTAAAAGAGAAGTTCCAACCGCAGTTTTCATAGGTAGTTTTCCGAAAACAACTAAGGCAGGAATAATTAGAAATCCACCTCCTGCGCCTACTAATCCGGTAATAATTCCAGTTATAAATCCTTCTAAAAGAACGATCATTGGGGATATGGTTTGTGGCTGTGGACTTTCATTTTGAACAGCAGGACTCTTTTTCCTCAACATACTCAATGCAGCCAAGAGCATTAACACGGCGAAAAGACCGAGAAGAAGTTGATCTCTCTTTAGGTTGAGAGAAAGGAATTCGAATTGAAAAGGAATGATAGGTATGAGCAATTTCCGAGTTAGAAAAACGGCAGCCACCGCAGGCGCACCAAATAGAAGAGCTGTTTTTAATTCCACCTCTCCCTTTTTAAGCTTCTGCAAGGCTCCTACTAAAGCGGTTGACCCAACCAATAAGAGAGAATAAGAAGTGGCGGAAGTTGGATTTATAGCGAAGAGATAAACCAGAACAGGAATGGTTAAAATAGAGCCCCCGCTTCCGATTAAACCGAGAGATACGCCTATTAGCAGGGTGCTTAGATACCCGATTATTTCAATTGTTTCCATAGGCGGCAAAGATGAGCACTTTGCTCGGTAGGAAAGGTGACCTCAGTCTCAATCAATAAATATCTAGCTCTTCTTTTAAAGAGCAGACATCTTCATCGTTTACCTTTAGTCGTTTTGAAACCTCTCTAAAGTTTCGGCCTTCTTGAAGCGCATACTTTAGCATTTCCCGTTTTAAGAAGCGATCAAGATTTGGTTCTAATACCATGATATTTAGCTTTGAACAAAGGTGACGCGCTAAGATTATCAAATTGCTGCTTCTGTGTGAAGCCTATGTGTTTCACCAAAGACTTATTCACTTTTTGTTGAATACCGATTCGTATAGAGCCTTATTTCTTCATTATTTTTTCTCTATCAATGGTTGTCATGAGGTTTCCAAATTGCACCTGGTATTTTTGGTTTTTTATGGATATGACTTTTCCAAACTGTCTTGTGCCCACCAGCTTTACCTCATCTCCCACCACAATGGGGATGGCCAATAATTTTTGGAGTTGAGCCTCTTCTCTCTTTTTTGCCTTGGCACTTTCCTGATCATCCATTTTTTTTGAGACACCACTCTGCTCCATTATAAGCGCAGTCATGCGGTCAATTACATTTTGCTTTAGTTTTTTAGACTTGGCTTTTTTCCATTCTTCCACTAGGCCCCCGAATCGTTTTCCCCACATGAGTTGACGACTGCTAGTTTCGTTCATTTCGCTTTGTCTGCGCAGTTTTTCTTCCAGCTTTAAAATGGTTTCCTCCTGTTGGATTTTGCGCTCTTTTAGTTCGCGCAGTTCGGTTTCTAGCGCAATACGTTTGTCTTTTAGCCTTTGTTTTTCTTGCTGTATGCCGGTTAAAAGGCCATCTAGACGAACCTTGTTTTTAGACAGCCTTGCTTTAGCCGCGCGAATTAATTCTTCTGGCAAACCCACTCGCCTTGCAACTTCAAAAGTATAGGAGCTACCCGGCACACCTGTTTGCAGTTGATACTCCGGTAAGAAGTTTTTTTGGTTGAAGGTCATGCTGCCGTTGATGGTGCCATCCAACTGAGAAGCCAAGGCTTTAATGCGGTTGTAATGGGTGGTAATAACCCCTTGCACGCCACTTTCATGGAGGCGCTCTAATACTTCTTCAGCCAATGCGCTACCTAAATCAGGGTCAGAGCCTGAGCCAAACTCATCTATAAGAATCAGTGCTTTTGGCGATGAATAACGTAAAAACCCTTGCATTTTTTCAAGGCGACTACTATATGTAGAAAGTTCGTTTTCAATAGATTGACTGTCGCCAATGTCTCCTAGAATATGGGTGTAGAAACAAAGAGAACTTTTCGGATCTGCCGGAACGCATAATCCGCTTTGGAGCATGCAGCTTATTAAACCAATGGTTTTAAGGGTTACCGATTTCCCTCCAGCGTTGGGCCCACTGATCACCAAAAGTCGGCTTTCTTGGGTGATGAGAAGATCAAATGGAACCGTTTTCTTTTTCTTCTCTTTATTGTGCAGTGCTAAAACTGGATTGAAAGCACGGATTAAATCCATCTTTCCTTCCTGGTTGATTTTAGGTAGGGTGTAATTGTTTTTGTAGGCCAATAATCCCTTAGCGCGAATAAAGTCGAGTTCAATCAAGAGTACCCGAAAGCGTTCTAATTGAAAGCGATATTGGGCAATATGAGCCGTGAGTTGAGTGAGAATGCGCCGAATTTCTTTGCGTTCATCATCGATTAGCATAGAAACCTCATTGTTTATTCCAATGCACTCGCCCGGTTCCAGGTAATAGAGCGTTTGTTTTCCAGAACTACCATGAAATATTCCGTTTACACTGCCTTTGTAGGCAGCTTGAACAGCAAGTACCCTGCGGTTCTCATATACAGTTTCATTGATATCGCCCAAAAGGCCCTTAGAGGCCAAGCGCTGCTGGATTTTGTAGAAAAGACGGTCAGAGGCAATGCGTTTGCGATTGAGATCGGCACGAATGCGTGCTAGTTCGGGGCTTGCCGAAGAGCGGACCTCACCTTTATTATCCATCACCTTATCAATGGCGCGTACAATTTGTGGAAGAGGCGGATCATTTTCAACAATTTCAAAGAGAGCTGGTGCAAAAGGCGCTTGACTTCCAAGGTATTTATGGAGGTGTTCAAAAGTGGTGCAAAGGGCAGAAATAGACTGAAACTGATGGCTGTCTAAGCAGGCATTTGTAATTCTCAACAGGCTTAGCGCTTTAGAATCGAGTTCAAATGCGGTGGAAGGAATAGGCTGCTCTTTTTGAAAGAGCTGGCAAGCCAGATCTGCATAGAGCAGCTCCTTGAGAATCTCTCGCTCTGACTCAATGGGCAAGAGCTCTAGACTCTTGGCCTTTGCTTCCAGAGTGGAACAATGGGCAGCCAATTGAAGTAAAACTTCTTTGAAATCAAGGCTTTCTAATAGGTTTTGAGGAAAGAGCAACATGCCATTACATTATTTGAGACTCTCGAGTCATTCTTGAAAATAGAATATATTCGGGAATATGTCTATGAATGGGAAAATATTTAATGCGGACTTTAGCGTAATACACTATAAATTAGTTATTTATGATTATTGGCACGTTTTTCCGATTAATTAGGATATAAATCACTACAGAAATGAATCTTTCTAAGTCACTAATTATCGCCCTTTCTCTAACCCTCACTTTGGCTTCGTGTTCAAAAGAGGTGGACATTATGGACTCGGAATTCAATACGTCTTCTCCAGTAGAACAATTTTCTGACCTGCAAGTTTCGGATAATTTTGATTGGAATACTAGCAGAGAAGTTGAGTTGACAATAAAAGGACTTCCCACTCAACTAGAAATTAACAAGCTTATTTCTAT
>CALCFH010000525.1 GCA_937900215.1 uncultured Cryomorphaceae bacterium | reverse complement strand
AGATTGGCCTAGAGCGTCCGTAGCCGTAAAAGAATAGGATATAGAAGTATTTGTACCCCATGAGAGCGCATTTCCAAACCAACCATCATTGGCCGCTCCATCGCCATGTTGACCATCATCGAAAAGCGTTAAAGTTTGACTGCTTCCACCTGAAAAGGAATAATGCAGATCTACTGTGCTTGGCCCTTCGTCTTCCACCTGCACCACAAATACAAGTTCATTGGCCAAAGAATTGTATTCTACTAAAGGAAAGCGAATTATAGGCGCAGCATTGAAACTACCCAGCTGATTTTGAGTAGCCAAAGCCCTTTCTGAAATATAGGCCTTTATGCCTTTTTTTACATGCATCAAGGGTGGATGGCTGTAAAAACTATTGCTAAAGTCTGAGTTAGAAAAGCCATAATCTAGCGTTCGAAAGCTATCTGCAATGGCTTGTGTCTGAATTAAACTGTATAAACTGTCTATCTCATTGGAAAAGTTCTGGCCTGCCATTTCAAGGTGGATGGATCTAAGATAAAAATGATAAATCTCTCTTAAATTAGGAAGAGCTAACAATCTATTAGTAAGCGGTCTATCTTGAGAGTTATGCCAATTGTCAATATCTCTATCTGCCCAATTGATTCCAAACCAGTCAATTCCATAGGTATTATCCATATCATACAAAATGTATTCTATTTTACCCGTTTTGGTATTTTCATAAAGATAAAAATTGTTCTTATTGAAACTGTAATTATCCCAATGTCCCGTTGCCACCTCAAATGCAAGCGTTTTTAGGTATCCCTCAATGTCGAATATTTTATCCAACTCACACTCCAACTGACTTAAAGGAGTATTGTTGAGTACACGAATGAATTCTGCCAATTTGCTGTAATTGTCTGGCTGTTCATTGGTTTGAAGCTCATAGATTCGCTCGCCATTTGACTTAGTTATTTTATATGCATCCGGATTATTTGAGATAAATTTTAGATCCGCAGGGTAGGTACATTTATACAGATTTCCATTCGAATTACCATAGCGCAAATTCAGCCAATCGTCATTTATATGCTCAAGATTTAAATACAATCCATAGTATAATCCATTTATATACAACTCATTGTGTGCGTACCTCGAAACGGGCAAATCCATTCTCTTTGCTAATTCCATGCAAATTCTAGCTCTGCTGATGGAAGGATCGTTGTGTTCGCCATTGAGATTAATCTTTTTTACCCCTTCAAATCTTCTTCCAGCCGTGAAACGGTTTAGCGCCACTTTAAAAGACTTCTTCTGTGCATTCCTAGACGTATTTCCGCGCAGTCTAAAACCAATGCCCGGTTCTTGTTGTGTGGTGCCGCTTTCGGTAAATGTGAAATCGGCATGAAACTCATAGTTCGAAGAAGAATTCTGTGGATCGAGGATAAAAGCCAAACTATCTGAATCAATAGAAATATCTATTCTATTTACCTCCAGTGGATTGTACAAATTGTTATTGCTTGGGTGGATCAACTGGGCACTCAACTGAACACTTATCAATAAAAAAGAAATGAAATATTTAATCATGGTGATATTTGAATAGCGTTGAATTGCGAAGATAGAACTACATTGATCTTGTTCACTTAGATTTGCCTAAATGCTTCATTTATATATTCTTGAAAGTAAATTTAGCGCTTATGTATTCAGAGTAGAAAAAGTATACCGTCTATGAATCAAAAAATATTCATTCTTAGTAAAGTAGTCGTCAGCCTTGCCTTTTCATGGGCTGTACTCACTGCTTGGGTTCAATTTTCTGATAAAGCAATTGAAAGAGAATTTGGAGCGGAGAATTCTGGTCCTCAAATTCAGATTCTGTTTAAAGCAGATCCCATTTACAATCTAGATGAGCAAATTTGTATGGAGCTCTCTAGTGTTTTAGAAGCGAATGGATGTAGAGTCTTACTCTCAACCTATGCTTCGGAGCCTCCTGTTTCTGAGGAAACAGATGCCATAGTTTTTTGTGCAAACACATACAACTGGGCACCCGATTGGGCCACCCAAGAATTTATTCGGAAGAATGAGCACCTAAAAGCCAAGATGGCGATAGCCATTCTATTGGGTTCAGGAAGTACGTATGCAGCAAGAGAAATTTTTGAAAACTCTATCTCTCTGCGAAATATGGATCTCATTGGCACTGAAGATTTTTGGCTCTTACGTCCGAATGACGAAACCCGACTGAACGAAGACAATGTGGCTATTGCTCGTGAGCAGATAAAATTGAAAGCACAACAATGGTTTGATTTAATAGAGCTAAAAATGAAATTAAACGCCTCCAAATGAAGACACTTATCTTTTATTCTTCTCTTTTTTTCTTGACTTCTTGTGTAACTGAAAAGAAAGACAATGCTATAGACTCTTTATCTACTGTAACTGCAGAAGAGGAAAACATCAACCTAGTCCTTGACTCTTGGCACAGAGATGCTGCTCAAGCGAATGGACCCGCTTATTTTGAAGCCATTTCCGAAGGCGGAATATTTATAGGAACAGATGCGACTGAAAATTGGGAAAAAGAGGATTTTAAAAAATGGTCGCAACCTTATTTTAATAGAGGTAAAGCATGGAACTTCACTTCAATAGATCGGAATGTTTATTTCTCTTCGGAGCTTGATTTTGCCTGGTTTGACGAACTACTTTCAACTCAAATGAAAATGTGTAGAGGCTCTGGCGTTCTTGAAAAGGAGCATGGAAAATGGAAAATCAAACACTACGTTTTATCAATGACCATACCCAATGAGATCGTTGATTCGGTTGTTTCTCTTAAATCAAGTATTGAAGACAGTGTCTTAGCGCTGTATTGAACACTGAGTTCTTGCCAACAAGAAACAGTTGCGGAGGAAACTGACATCCGGCAAAATATTGGCACTGCTATCGATCTGCGCTTTTCTGAGCACCCCCCTCTATTCGTTATATACATTATACAAGTAAGTCAGAACAATAAATCGGCTACCTTTCTGCTTTGTATTTCAAATCAGAGATAAAGGCCTTTATATGGATGAAGAGAATCAGAAATTGAATGAGCTTGAACATAGACTCGAACAGCTCAGCAAGAAACAAAGCAGCTTTTGGGTAGAGTTGAGAATATTGGAAGATGAGATTAAAGCGATCAAAAAGGCAGAAAAGAATACGGCAAAGTCTTTTGATTCTACTCAAACAACGAAAGAGAAACTCCAAGAAATCCCTCCTCTAGATAAGAATCCGCTTCATTCATCTGCTAATCAAAATTTTGCTAAGCCTCATCAGACTGTTAACGAGCCGATACAAGCTATACCTCAAACAAAAAACGGACTCAATCTCGAAAAATTCATTGGGGAAAATCTGATCAATAAGATTGGAATTGTTATTCTGATTATCGGTGTTGCTATTGGCGCGAAATATTCTCTAGAACACAATTTAATTGGTGAAACTACTCGAATTGTTTTAAGCTATTTGGTTGGACTGACATTGAGTTTGCTTGCACTAAAACTCAAGAAAAATTACCATTCCTACAGTGCTGTTTTACTCAGTGGTGGATTGGCCGTTTTATATTTCACGAGCTATTTTGGGTACAGTGCCTATGCACTTTTTCCGCAATCTGTGGCCTTTGCTCTAATGCTTATTCTAACCCTTCTTGGCGTTCTATCTGCATTAAAGTACAATACCCAAGTTATTGCACTTATTGGATTGGTTGGCGCCTATGCAATTCCGTTCCTACTTAAAAACGGATCAGGGAGTATTCCTTTCTTCTTGAGCTATGTTGCTCTTATCAACCTTGGAATCTTGGTGTTGACATGGAAAAAACATTGGACCGCATTATCCTTGAGTAGCTTCGCTCTTAGCTGGATGATCTTTATCAGCTGGTACATCAATGGCTATGTTCAAGAAGCGCATTTCTCACTAAGCCTGACTTTTACTTTCATTTATTTTGTAATTAACTATTTCATCCTTCTATCCTATAATCTAAGTCAGAAAGAGAATTTCAAAAAAGAAGACATCCCTCTAATTTTACTCAATGCATTCATATTCTTCATATTAGGATGCCTTCAGCTTGATTTCAATTCGAATACAGATCATCTACTCGGACTATTTGCTCTATTCAATGCGTTAATACACTTCGGCTTTTCCTACGTAATAAAAAAGAAATTTGATGC
The DNA here is from genome assembly GCA_937900215.1 of uncultured Cryomorphaceae bacterium. Lineage (GTDB taxonomy): Bacteria > Bacteroidota > Bacteroidia > Flavobacteriales > Schleiferiaceae > RFXV01. The sequence goes on along the minus strand of CALCFH010000525.1, from coordinate 1,521 downwards.
AGATCAAAGTCTTGTCTACTTACTAATTGGCCTTGCCATTTCTTTCATAAGCATTGGTATCCTCATTGAGGTAGAGGGTCCTTGGTTGAGTAGTCTATTGGTCATTCAAGCCATTGTGCTTTTCTGGATTGGCAGGAAACAAAGTGTTTCATTTTATGAAAAATTCACAACGCCTATTCTTTTGTTGGCACTCATTACCCTATTATTAGGGTGGGAAACGAATTACCAAGACTTAAAGAGTTACGAAGGCCCACTTCGCTTTTTACCCATTTGGAATGCAGCCTTTTTAAACTCAATTTTTTTCGCTGCAACTCTTGGTTTTGGAGTCTTCATTCAGCGCAAGAAAGAGTTCAACAGCGCCTTATCTGTACATTCCAACGCCAAAGCCATACTTGATTTACTAATTCCCGCTGCTCTAGTGTTTGTTGTTTACAATAGTTTTCGACTAGAAATAGCCAAATATTGGATTGATGTTTATTCTAAAACCCTCCTTCATGAAGCCGTTTTAAACTCCTCTTTTTCAGAAAGCACTGGAAATCCAGCCGTGAACTACTTCAGTCAAATTTGGCAACTAAACTACAGCCTGCTTTTTGCTTCTCTTATTGGCTGGATATCAATAAAGAGGTTCAATTTAAATTATAAATCAGTTGGATTCGGTTTAATCGCCCTGAGTCTTTTATGCTTCAACGCATTGGGCTTGTATAGCTTAAGCGAATTAAGAGAACTATACCAAGCAGAATCAGAAAGTTCAGCCTTTGAGGTAAACGCCTTTTACCTCTATCTCCGCTATATCTCTTTTGTTTTGATTGGTTTAGCACTCTGGACTTTAGGTCATATTCGAAAAGAAATACGCTTGAACCGGTTTCTTTTCACAGTCTACCCTCCTCTATTCCATACCATTGTATTATGGATACTCAGCGCAGAACTCATCCACCTATTGGAACTGTCTGGCAATATGCAATCCTATAAACTGGGATTGAGCATTTTATGGGGAGTGTATTCTATGATTTTAATATTAGTGGGAATCTGGAAGAAAAAACAAATTCTGAGAATCATGGCCATTGGTCTATTTGCACTTACTCTGGTAAAGCTTTTTGTATATGACATTTCGCATCTGAATTCTATTTCAAAAACCATTGTTTTTGTTTGTCTTGGTGTCCTACTTCTGATAACCTCATTCCTCTACAATAAGTACAAACACTTAATTACAGATGATACACATCTTGAAAGTCAGATAGATGAAAATGAAACTACATCAGCGGACTAGATAACTCATTGAGGCAAATTCAGATGTACCATTCTCTAAAATTGCTCGTTCTACTTTTTGAAAAATTATAAATGCTAAGAATAGGTTTCTTCAATTGTATTGTTGTACTCAGCTTGCTTCTTTCTTGTAAATCGGAGAAATCGGTATCCACAGAAAAATATCCCCGTTGGGTAGGCGATATTGCTTTTGACCCAAGCTTGGATGACGCTTCCTTTCATCTTTGTAGGGAAGAATACAGTGTAAAGCAATACTTC
>CALCFH010000524.1 GCA_937900215.1 uncultured Cryomorphaceae bacterium | reverse complement strand
GGAATGATTAGTCCAGGAATAGAAATGCGCCTCAAGGCAATGAACTTGCTTACTGAACGTTTGCCTTTAGTGAAGTCTAAAAAAGTACCACTAATAGGATCTGACACTGAATCGTGTCTTCAATCAGGAGCCTTGCATGGCTTGGTGGCAGAAATAGACGGAATAATTAATGATTATAGAATGCGTTTTCAAACACTCAACGTAATTCTTACTGGAGGTGACACAAATGCTTTGCAAAGCCTGATCAAAAACCACATCTTTGCACGCCCGCATTTACAAGCTGAAGGTTTGAATAATGCGTTGTTACATAATTTGGCTGCTCTTGAGAATCATTAAGTACCTATTTTTTCTATTGCCATTTATGGCTAAGTCTCAATTGTCTACTGTTTCTCCCTACTCGAGATACGGCTTGGGCGAGCCGCAAACGGTGGCCTTTGTTCAAGGTTGGGGAATGGGGCATTTAACTTCCTCATTAAGAGATCCTTTAAACATTAATTACAATAATCCAGCTTCTGCCAACTCTTTGCGCCTTACCACCTTAGAGATGATGGGTAGGACTGATTTTATAACTCAGTCCAGCACTGGACAGACACCCGTGGAACAAGCCACATCTGTATTCAACTATTTTGCATTGGGTATCCCGGTTTCAGAGAAATATGGTCTTTCATTCGGATTTCTACCCTATACCGCAGTAGGTTATTTGAATTCAGAAATTATAAATAATCAAGATATTGGTGATGTATATTATTTCTATTCAGCCAAGGGTGGATTGAATAAGGCATTCCTTAACCAGTCTTATCAAATTGTAAAAGGATTAAGTCTTGGGGTACAGTTTTCCTATTATTTTGGCTCAACAGATTATGAGCAGAATATTCGATTTGAAGACCCTACTTTGCTAGGAACTAAATATTTGCGAAATTATTTGGTGAGTGACATTAATGCCACTTACGGAATTCAATATGCTTATTCTATAAGTGAATCAAAGGAATTCACCCTTGGAGCGCATTTTGAACAAAACAATTCGCTTAGGTCAACCTACACTGAAAGTGCCTACACTTTAGGTACAGGGAGAATTTTGGAAATTCCAAGAGATACGCTAGTTAAGATTAATGAAAGAGGAGACTTTTTGCTACCAAATCAGTTCACAGTCGGTGGAATGTACGGTGTAAAGCATCCAGATTTAAAGCAATACGCTTGGATGGCAGGTGCAGATTTCCGCTTCGGAGATTGGAATAGTTTTACAGATTTCAATGGAATTAGCCAAGGCCTGACAAACAGTTTTGGAGTATCTGTTGGTGGTGAAATTCATCCGAAATATGCATTCAGTAAATTAAATAGATCGAGAAATTTCGCAACGAATATTCGGTATCGCTTTGGAGCATACTACGATAGCAGTCCAGTTGAGCTTAGAGGTCAAAGAATTACTCAGAGTGGCATAACATTTGGAGTTGGAATACCATTGAGAATAAAAGGACTTGCTCCTGGAGAGGAGAGGAGTAACATCATCAACGTGGGTCTGAACTACGGAGCACGAGGTACGTTAAATGAAGGTCTTATTCGAGAAGAAATTGTACAAGTAATTTTTGGGGTAACCCTCAATGACCGTTGGTTTATTAAATACAAATACCGATAATGATGAAAACTCAGAATAAATTCAGCCTCCTGCTTGCTGCAGGCTTTTTCCTGATAGCTCTGGGTGCTAAGGCTCAAGGCAAATTTGGAACAGATAGCGTGAAGTGCTGGGAAAGCACAAATATTTACTATCAGCTCTACAAATCGAAACAGTATGCTTCTGCCTTTGACAGTTGGAAATATGTTTATGAGAACTGTCCTGCGGCCTATAAAAACACCTTCATTTTTGCTCCGGCAATTCTAGAGTCTAAAATGTCTAAGGTAACAGATGCAACCGAAAAAGCTGAATTGGAAGAAATGCTTCTTATGAGCTATGATAAGCGTTTGGAGGTTTTTCCTGGTAAGGAAGGTTATGTATACGGACAAAAAGGATTGAAATTTTTGGAATACCGTAAGGATGAGCCGCAAAAAGCATACGATGCTTTTATGTTGGCCTACCAAGCGGATGGCTATGATCTCCCCGCAGCTGTTTTTAATGGGATGTTTATCTCAGCTGCTAGGTTATTCAATGATAAGGTGTTTACAATTGAAGATGTATTCAATACATATAACATTGTTTCTGAGGCTATTGAAAAGAACAACAATACTTTGAATCGCGAATTGGAAGCCTATAGAACCAAGGTGGAAAATGGTGAGGTTTTATCAGATAAGGAACAAAAAGATACGGCCAAATTGGGCAGAGAGTTAAGTCGTTACGACATTGTAGATCTCAATGTTGAAAAGACCTTGGGTCCTATTGTAAGTTGTGATCGCTTGAACTTGATGTACAATGATGATACTTTTGAGCAAAATAAAACCAATCCAGATTGGTTGAGAAGAGCTTCTAAGATGCTACAGAAAGAGCGTCGTGATGAAGAGGGTGAAATGAGCGACTGCACAGATCTGCCCATTTTCTTCAAGGTTGCTGAAGCGAGTTATAAGTTAGATCCTAATCCAATATCGGCTCGCGCAGTTGGAAAACTTGCAATAAGCAGAAAAGACTATTCTAAGGCGATTGAATATTTCACTCAGGCAGGAAGCCTTGAGGTAGATCCTAAAAAGAAGGCAGACGACTTCCTGAAAGTAGCGTATACCCAGCAAAAAGTGGGTAATTTGGGCGGGGCAAAGGCGAACTGTTTAAAAGCAGCAAGTCTTAGAAAAGGATGGGGAGACCCGTATGTTCTTTTGGCTCAAATGTATGCTTCAGCAGAAGGTACTTGGGGGTCGAATGTGGTTGAAAAGAAAGCAGTCTATTGGGCCGCTATGGATAAGCTGAGCTACGCCAAGAGCATAGATCCTGAAGTAGCCTCTAAATGCAATCGTCTATATAGCATTTATCAGAAAAACCTTCCGGACAAATCAGTAGCATTCCAGTTAAGTGTTAAAGATGGCGATAAAATCAATATCGGTAGTTGGATTAATGAAACCGTGGTTGTAAAGTTCTGAAACTGAAAAATTCTATAAAAGTCATTAAGGGTATTGCTATTTTACTAGCAATGCCCTTTTTTCATTCTTGTACCAATGAAATCACAGCCGTGAAAGCATTTGAGTCTCAAGAGGAAATTCCTATGGAGCAGCAAGAAAACATCCACCTATTGTATTCAGATTCTGCCATTCTTAGACTGGAGATTACCGCTCCAGAAGCACTAAATTATTCTCAGTTGGAGGAACCAAAATTGGTTTTCTCGAAAGGGATAGAAGTAAATTTCTATGCACCTACAGGAGAAAAAGACACTTACCTTAGATCCGATTATGCAATCCGTTATCCACTGAAGAAAATATGGGAGGCAAAAGGAAATGTGCAAGTAATCAATAAGAAGGGAGAAAAATTAGAGACTGAATTTCTAATTTGGGACGAAGCAGATGAATCAATATCTTCGGAGGAATTCGTGCGGATTACAACTGGTCAGCAAATAATTATGGGTGAAGGATTTAAGGCTGACCAAACCTTTGATTCGTATGAAATTAACAAAGTAACAGGCGAAATTTATGTCGAAGATGACCAAGACTCTTAGAGTTTTTGAAATTGTTTGGTTGGTGATTACTGCGCTATCAGTGCTAGAAACTATCCGCTTGTGGAATTCAGAAGATCAAACACAACGCTTTATTTTTATCGGATTTGCCATCGTAGGAATTCTGATGTATTTCTTTCGGAGAAACATGAGAATCAAAATGGAGAAAAGAGAGGTAGATCAACAAGCCAATAAATGAGTGTACTTACAATAATAGTGGTCTGTGTTTTATTTTCCGCCCTTTTTTCAGGAATGGAAATTGCCTTCATTTCTAGCAATAAGCTTCATATTGAATTAGAAAGTAAAAAAGGAACCTATCGCTACCGTCTGCTTTCTTATCTAAATCGTAAGCCTTCTCGATTTATTGCTGCACTATTAGTAGGTAATAATATTGCACTGGTTATTTTCGGATTGTTCATGCCCAGTCTTTTAGAACCTTTAACCAGTTCTTTTGATTCTAAAGGCTTCATTTTTATTGTGGAAATATTTATTTCTACCCTAATTATTTTATTCTTGGCAGAATTTTTACCTAAAAGTTTTTTTAGTACTCATGCCGATCAATTGAGTAAAATATTTGCTCTACCAG
>CALCFH010000523.1 GCA_937900215.1 uncultured Cryomorphaceae bacterium | reverse complement strand
CTTTGGGCCCAATCGTCGAAAAAAGGATAGCATTCAGTAATGTCTATGCGCTCTTTTGGATACGGAATGCTTTCAATTACATTCAGCGCCCAAGGCAAATTGTCATCGGTTTTGTAGGTTCTACCTCCCGCCACATTGCTATCGTCTTCACCCGTTCCGAATAATGAGAGATCTGCCAGAGCGGTAGGCGCAAAATTGGGCAAGTGCACTTCTCTAGATCTATCGGCATCCACAAAAATGAAGGGGTTGAATTGACCAATATTTAAATCAGACAAGCTGTAGGTGTTGGGTTTGTAGGTAATGAGAAGGTTTATATCCGCTTGAGGAACAGGGGCCACCCCTTCTTCTGTATTCACACCCGTTCCACTTCCTGGGTAGGGCAGTAGGTCGAAAGCATTGTCGAATACCATAATGGTGGGTTTATTCTGATTGATTTCCATGCCGTTGGCTCCAGTAGAAACAATGCCGTTATTCAGTATACTGCCGCTTACACTCATGTCGGCTGCTAGAATGAGGTTGTTTGCAAGTTGAAAACCGAAACCATTATCGTAGCTCGCTCCACTTGCTCTGAGTTTAAAGTCTGCGAAGGTTTCCACAATCGCATTGCTGGCATTGGTTACCGTATTGAATTGGTAGTCCACAACGATATCGTTGAAGTCGTAATCGCCTTTGTAAGGCCAAAGATCTTCGTACATAAGCGTACCAAATCCGGTAGCCGGAAAGTAGTTATTGAAAGCACGGCTAGGGTCGTTCGGATAGTCTTCATCTGCATCGGCAATACCATCTCCATCTGAATCGCAGGGATCAAAGGTTACGCTGATACTCAAATGATCAATAAAATTACCAAAGCTGTTATCGGGTCCAACTGAACTAAGAGCCGTTATGCCCACAACAGTAGTAGTTTGTCCGGCCGGAACCGTGTAGGATCCAGAGTAGAATCCCCAGCTCTTGCCATCGGTAAGGGTTTGAACAGGAACAAGACTAGACACATTGGTGCCGAATCCGATAGAGGCAACATCCACCCCATTTCTACCTCTATGGTAGATAGACCAAGTAATGATGGTTCCTGGATCTAAGCATAAATCCTGATACAGAGTTGCCGCAGTAGTAGCATTTATTTCAACAAATTGATTGCCATGAGCGGCCGGAACGCCGTTGAAGCCCGATTTCCAAATTTCAATTTTATTGTCAGGGGCAGTGGTATTCCAACCCGGAACATTGGACTCATTGGTTTGAACATAGCTGCCTCCAAAGGCGGGCTGCTCAATGCTTCCATTTGAATATACCACAGGGCAAGCACACGTTTGCGCTTGTGCGGATGAAGTTCCAAGAAGAATACTAAGAGTAAGGAGAAAGGCTGCGGACTTAAATTTATAGGTATTCATAGTGCTGTGAATCAAAGGTTAGAATAAAATACAAGCTTCGAATCAATGGCTAGGTCTACCCAGTCATTTCCTACCTTCAGGCTTACGAATTTGCAATAGGCTGGCAAAGTAACTTTTACACTGTAGACTTCATCGCCTTTCAGTTTTGCTCTGTGGTACACCGCCCCGTCTGCCGTTGCAATGCGGATGAGATTATCCGAACTCAATTGAATTTTGAATTCTACTGTTTGAGAAGTACTCCAATCGAAAGAATCGCTTACCTCTAAGTCTTCCATTTGCTCAACGGCAGCAGGAGGCGCCAAAGTCTCTGCAATATTCTCTTTCTCGCAGCTGGCGAGGAAGAATAGAGAACTCAGTGAAAAAAGAAATGGAAGGAGTGTAGAGCGTTTCATGCTTAC
>CALCFH010000522.1 GCA_937900215.1 uncultured Cryomorphaceae bacterium | reverse complement strand
GAATGACTTTTAAATGATGCTTTGGAAAAAGCTCTGCCGCCATCATAGCCGCCTCGGGTACACTTGCACAGAGCATAAGCAATTCTTCCAACTGCAAACTGCGTTCTCCCCTGATTTTTCGGTAGGCCGAACTTTCAGATATATCTAAGTGTTCAGAAAGCCACTTGGGTAAACTCAGGTTTCCGGATATACCTTTTTGTAGTATCTGAAAGAATGAATTATGATTGAATTTCATAGAAAGACTGTGTTACTAATGAATGATTTAACTAAATATGAAAGAGAAAGGCATACACTAAAGAATGGAATAAGAATACTGTTTATCTCAATACTGCACAAGCTTCTGACTATACCGATTGCGTATACAACTAAGTTGGTTATCCAGTGGTGTTTGCTGGGAACAGGAAGGCCGTTGTTGTGGCCATATGATTCCATCGAGAGTATTCTAAACTATGTATTGGTTATTTCAAGCCCTCATTTTACCCCTGTTAAGAATAGACAATCTACCCTTAGTACCTTTGCCGCATGATGAACTTCAATGGAGAGTTGGTAGATCCATCTACCCCCATATTTCACGCCTACGATCGGGCTTTTGTCTATGGCGATTCGGTTTTTGAGAGCTTTCGTTTTTCGCATTCTCAGATTCATTTCTTAGAAGATCATTACTTCCGCCTTATGTCGGCCATGCGCATCTTTAGAATGAAGATTCCCATGCATTTTACGCCCGAGTTTTTTGAGGAGCAGGTGCGGCGCATCATTCCTTCCAACTCAAACCAATGCTGGCGGGTGCGACTGAGTGTCTATCGTTTGGGTGCCGGAAGGTATCAGCCCGAAACCAATGAGGTGGGTTGGCTTGCGGTTGCGGAGCCAATGGAGGATGCGGAATATGTTTTAGGCCAAGCCTATACCGTAGATGTTTTTAAAGATCACCTCAAACCCATCCACCTATTATCAAGCTTTAAGAATGCCAATTCTAGCCTCTATGTTATTGCTGGCAATTGGGTGAAAGAGAATAAGTTGGATGAGTGTTTCCTCCTTAATGAAAAGAAGCAAGTATGTGAAGCGGTTTCTTCCAATGTATTTGTGTTAAAAGATCAGTTGCTCATTACGCCGCCCTTGACCTCTGGATGTGTGAAAGGGGTAATGCGTAAACAATTTTTGAAGTTGGCTTCTATGATCG
>CALCFH010000521.1 GCA_937900215.1 uncultured Cryomorphaceae bacterium | reverse complement strand
ATTTATGAGCATTATAGTCCGCATATTAATTACGCTGGGTTTTTTCTTTTTCATAGACCTCTATGCTTACCAAGCGGTGAAGCAATTAGCTAGAGAACAATGGGTGTGGAAGGCGCTTTGGTGGGGATCTACCGCCTTGGTTTTGGTGGCTTTTGTTTGGATGATGATTGCCATGAACAACCACGGCAGATTGAAGGCAAACGCCACCCTAATGTGGGCACTTGCTTTAATGCTCTTAGTATACATCCCCAAAATGGTAACCGCCATTCCGCTGCTCATTGAAGATTTTCTGCGCATTATTGGGTGGATTTTTTCTTTCTTCGTCTCTTCCGATGAGGGAAGTAGCTTTCCGGCGCGACGACGCTTTGTGAGTATGCTCGCCTTAGGTCTAGCAGCCTTGCCCTTTGTGGGTATTCTGTACGGTGTTTGGAAGGGCAGATACCGCTTTCGGGTCATTGATCTCGAAATGGCTTTCGACAATCTTCCCGAGGCTTTCGATGGATTTAGCATAGTGCAGATCTCCGATTTTCACGTGGGTAGCTTCGACAATGCAGAGAAACTGAAATACGGCATCGACCTAGTGAGTGCGCAAAATGGCGACTGCCTCTTGTTTACGGGCGATATGGTTAACAATAGCGCCGATGAGTTGGATGCTTGGCAAGATTTGGTTGGAAGTCTTCAAGCAAACGGACCCAAATTGGCGGTGCTCGGAAACCACGATTATGGAGATTATATGACTTGGCCTTCGGCAGAAGCAAAGATTCAGAACCTAGAAAGCCTAAAACAGCGAGAAAAGCAAATGGGCTTTCAAATGCTCAACAACGATCATATAGAAATCCAGCGCAACGGACAGAAAATCTACATTGCCGGGGTAGAGAATTGGGGTAAGCCACCTTTTCCTCAACATGGCGATTTAAAAAAGGCCTTGAAAGGTATTCCAGAAGACGGCTTTACGGTATTGATGAGTCATGATCCTAGCCATTTCGACTTGGAGGTAAAGCAGCACAGCAAGAAAGTGCATCTCACCCTAAGCGGACATACCCACGGAATGCAGTTTGGAATAGAAATACCAGGATGGATAAAGTGGAGCCCTGTAAAGTGGCGTTATGCTAAATGGGCCGGCTTATACGAGGAGTTGGGAAGGTATTTGTACGTAAACCGCGGCTTTGGCTATCTCGCCTTTCCAGGCAGAGTAGGCATTTGGCCAGAGGTTACTAAAATTGTGCTGCGCAAAAAATAGATTGAAGAAAGGGAAGAGCAGAAGCCTTCCAATAGAGAATTAAAGAGGACGTTATTTGAACGACTTTTATCAAGCCCGAAAAGTTCTGGTAAAAAGCAATTTTTGAAGGACTCAAAAGACGTAATTCTTGTAGGCTTCGTAAAGCGAAAGTCGGGCTCATTTTTATTTTGCATATGCCCTTCTTGGAGTGATACAAAAGATCTCTCCAAGTCCCTATTGCCTTTTGCTTCTAACAAATGGCCCATTGCTGCACTGTCTCTGCGCGATATACACTGATTGGCCATTGAGTACAACCTTTTTATCGATCCAATGCTTCAGAGTGATTTCCTAGCCGTTCTTAAATTTCAGAAAACATTAAACGGGCCTGATTTATAGGGTATTATATGACACTATATTTAAATGTAGAACATAGAAGCCCCAGCTCGCTCAATGCGAATGTATTAGGGAATAAGTTCCATGTGGGACTTGTTTTATTCGTTGCTTCACTTTTAGCCTACTTGGGATAAAATTGCCAGCATGAAAAATAGACTTAGAAGCCAGTAACTTCAATATTAAACAGTTTAGCGGCATTTTTCCAGAGTATCAACTCCTTTTTTTCCTCTTCTAAATCAAGTTGCCCAACGAACTTCAAGTATGATTCCATATTCGAAATGGGCCAATCTGTGCCGTACAACAGATAATTGGGGTCGCCAGCGTAGGTAATCATTTCTTCAATTTCTTTTTTCATGAACCGCTCGAACTTTTCCGAAAAATTGCCAAGAACTAAGCCTGAAATATCTGCGTACACGTTTTTATTCTTATAGACAACCTCCATGCAGTCTTTAATCCAAGGGTTTCCTACATGACATATCACAATTTTTAAATCAGGATAATCAACGGCTAAATCATCAATGTGCAAGGGGTGCGAATATTTGATTTTCCCTGTTGGGGCATAGGTATCTCCAGAATGAAACATGACTGGCACATCGTATTCAATTGCCATTTCGTACAAGAGCTTAAGACGAATGTTATTTGGATAAAAGGGTTCGTAACCTGGATAGAACTTTAGGCCCTTTATAAAACCATTTTCCAGGTACTCGCTAATTTCACGTATATCTCTATGATCATAATGGAGATAGCTAATTCCAGAAACTACCCCCAAATTGTTTCTTCCTTTAATGGCCTCCACCACCTGTCTTGTACTGGGTCTGTGTTCGTTGACTTTATAGGAAGACAGCACCAATGAATAATCGACCTTGTTAGCCAACATGGCGTCTGTTAGCTTGTTAAGACAGTCTTCAAGAGAAACAACTCGTTCCTCATGATAATTGTTGATGTGGGTGTGTGCGTCTATAACCATTTGTAGTTCATTAATACGGGTAAAACAAAATGTACTGTTGTAGGTGCCGCTGAATCTCTTTAAATTACTCTAGTGCTATTTAGCACGAAAATAGACTATCGAATGAAGAGTATGTTAGCACAGCGAATGCGATGGCTCAAAAGCAGAGCTATGGAAAAGTTGAAAATGCCTGAAAGGGCTTTGTGGAGTGAGTAGATTATTCCTAAATGAAAGAAGCAGATGGATACATCCGTAAGGCTCCGCGTCAAAAAATATCCTCTCAAGGAAGTCTTGGCAACATTCGATTGGGGTGAGCGATGGAATGAGGTTAGATCCACCCACCTCGTCTATCAGTTGATTCATGCCATGACGAGAGAAGAATATAGACCTCCAAAACAATGACTTAAAAAGGGGGTAAAAAGTATTCTAAACAATCCTTCGTTTCAATGGCCTACACGCTTAACTTCCAATTCATATTATAGCCTCTTTCAAAACCCATGAACGAACACTTTAGGTCAATTATTCTACAAAGCACTGGAGCATCTTCTGTATTAAAGGAGGAGTTGATACAGGAGTTGTGGAGTGGATATGGGCAAATAATACGGCTGAGGTTGGAGAATGCAGCGTTTAAAAGTGTAATTGTAAAGCACGTTCAATTGCCTATAAATAGCCACCATCCACGTGGCTGGGATACAGATATTGGTCATCAACGAAAGCGGAAGTCGTATAAAGTGGAGGCCAAGTGGTATCAGAATTACAGCCAGAGAAGTGCGGCGCGCTTGCCAAAGTGTTTGGCTTTGGACTTTACTGGAGATGAGGTCCTCTTAGTGCTGGAGGATTTAGATCTAGCGGGCTTTCCTCTGCGAAAACAGTCCGTTTCTTGGGTAGAAATAAAGGCCTGTATACAATGGTTGGCCCAATTTCACGCAAGCTTTTTGGGGCAGATTCCAGAAGGATTATGGAATGTAGGAACCTATTGGCATTTGGAAACTAGACCTCAAGAACTGGCAGTATTAAAGGATCAAAAATTAAAAGAAGCCGCTGCTTTCATTGATGAAAAGCTAAATTCTACAAAGTACAAGACCTTGGTTCATGGCGATGCCAAATTGGCGAATTTTTGCTTTTCAAAAGAGGGTAAAGTGGCAGGTTTAGATTTCCAATATGTAGGTGGCGGATGTGGAATGAAAGACTTGGTATACTTCGTTGGAAGTTGCCTCAACGAAAACGAATGTGAACGCCTGGAGACACAAATACTCGATTGCTATTTTGAATATTTACAAAGCGAGTTAGAAGAAAAAGAAGAGGCGCTGGAGGCAGAATGGCGCTCCTTGTATCGAGTTGCATGGGCGGATTTTCATCGCTTTCTAAAGGGCTGGAGTCCCGGACACTGGAAGTTACATTCGTATAGCGAACGCATAACGGCTGAGGTTGTAAAAAGCGTGTAGAGCATCGCATTTTCACTGCAATACTGAATGGGCAATAAAGACAGAGCCTGAAATTAGGTTTGGCGTTGGGAAGCAGAGTGATAAGAGCAGGATGTGTAAAGCCCATGCGTGAAATGAATCCTTCTAAGGCTGCAACCACCGTTTTACGGTCTAAAGAATACTGTTTCTGAAATGCGAAAGCATGGGTGAACTCGGCTGCTTTTTTCGACAAGTTGTAAATATAAAGTTTGGTTTTGAGATTTGATTTCTTGAACTAAAACGGAAGCGGGCTCTGCTGAGGAGTAACCGAGTCTGCCGAAGTCGAAGCGGCCACATTTGCTTTAAGCCATCAAGCGGACCGTTTCGTTTGGTTAAAGAACACCGGTATCTGGATGACGATTGTTTCTAAGAAGTTCAATTACTTCAACCTCATTAATTCGAGAAAGCATTTCAATATAACAGTCAATAATAAAGTTTCGGTAGTTCGCAATTTTTTGGAATGTATCAGTCTTATTCATGTTCAATCCTATTTACTTATTGCAATCTATTGAGTTTACATAGCATGGAACAGAAGTCCTTATACTAACCCACCCAAACACGCCCATTCATGCGTTTTCTAGTTAAAAACAGACTTTCTAGGCCTGCTAAACTCAGAGTTTTGAAAAAAGAAGTGGAATAGATTTCGTTTGTAATGCAGCCTTAAATCGCTTGAAAAGAAATTGTTAGTCTTCACGCTCGTGCCCATTGAGCCTTCTTAAAGGTATCTCAGATGTATCGAACACACTGCTCTTTTTGAACAAACGTTAGCCCTTTTTTGAGATCACATTTTTCATGATTTGGATATCCAGACTTTGACCGGCAATGATCCGATTGAGTCTGCTATTCTCTGTTTCCAACTCACTAAGGCGACCCAGTGTTTGTTTGCTGATACCCGCATACTTGTTCTTCTAGTTGTGGAAGGTCGCTGGGGTAATGTTGTGTGAACGGCTGATCTCAGCTACGGTTTTGCCAAATACCTGTTCTTTGAGAATGTCAAGAATGTGCTTCTCTGAAAATGTGCTCTTTTATATGTCCGAAGTTAAAAGGCATCTACTTTCAATCTGTCTGAAAATGCAACGAGGTACTTGTTACTTCAAATAATGCGCTATTTTCGGTAAAGGGTAATGCATACTTAAACTGACAATAGTTATTCTGAGGGATATTGAAATCCATCATTACCATAGTTGATATATCAAAGCGGTAATCATCAAATTTATGTTCCCAACTATAGAGAGATTGAGCTAAATGGCTTTGATCCGTTTCGGGAATTTCATAAGCAGGGGTTCTACTTTCAAATACCTTATTGGCACATATTCCTGTATCATTCAAGCGCGCAGAATATGAATTTGATTTTCAAAGTGGCTTACCAGTGAATTTTTCTCAGTAATACATAAGAGTGTATTCTTGGAGAATTTCTTTGGTTTTTTGGTATAAGTCTATCCCTTTAATGGGGTGATAAAGATGTGTAGAATCTTTTATTTTTCTCTGTCAGCAACCTTTATATGTTGCCATTTGGTGTTACTTAAATCACTGAGATTAAGATTGATTTCCTCCTCATCGGTGGATCAAAAACAAAAATTACGATCATTTGCATTTTTGTTATCTGGCTCAATAATGGCTAGCTTTTTATTCTGCAATAAACCCTTTTCATGCATTTTCATAAGTTAGAGGCTGTTTGCAGCATCCATACCGACAAAAGAAAATAGACTGATTTGGTTGAGCTTTTTCTAACCAATTTAGTTTGAAAAAAAGAGACCATCTGAGTAAAAAATACAAAGATGGCCTCTTTAAGGTGTGATTAGTTAATCGTTTGAACTTCTGCTTAGAGTATAGATTACTAAACCAAATCCTATCTTGTTAATAGCATCGGCAATGTTGTAAACTATATCCATAGCGTGAGATGCAGCTGCAGGATCAGACACTAATTGTAAACCAAATAGGCCTCCTGGAGTACCTAGAATGTAACCAAGTGGATAAATTGCCCAACCTACTAATACAAACCAGGCAAGAATTCTTGTTGCCTTTGCAACCTGTACTCCAGCGGATTGTGCCAATTTCGCAACTTCTCCAAACCAAATTAAATAAACGATATAGAAGTACGCAATACCTGAAATTATACCCCACAATACACTTCCATCACGATCTAGCACTTCACCAATGTAACCAGTAATTAGCATTACTAGAGATGCAGCAATTAATTTCCATAACAGGCTAATTTTTGAACCAGCCTTTTTCGTAATTAAATAGAACTCAACACACATTAAGGG
>CALCFH010000520.1 GCA_937900215.1 uncultured Cryomorphaceae bacterium | reverse complement strand
GCGACGGAGGACCTTTAATTGAAATCGAAGGTCAGAAGTTCCGCGACGAAGGTCCCGAGTTCCGCGTCGGAGGAGGTTTAACAGAAATCAAAGGTCTCGAGTTCCAAGACGATGGTCCCGAGTCCTCCGACGATGGTCTCGAGTTGCGCGTCGGAGGAGGTTTAACAGAAATCAGAGGTCTCGAGCTCCAAGACGATAGTCCCGAGTTCCGTGACGATGGTCCCGAGTTCCGAGACGAGGATCCCGAGTTCCGAGACGAGGATCCCGAGTTCCGAGACGATGGTCCCGAGTTCCGCGACGATGGTCCCGAGTTGGAAATCGGAGGTCAGAAGTTCCAAGATGAAGCTGGGAAGTTGAAGGATGATGGTCTCGAGTTAGAAATCAGTAGAGCCGAGTGGTGCTGCGAGGGTCTCTCGTTTTTATCGGAAAGTCCGAAGGGGAGACATCGCAAATTCCTTCCAACCAAAAATGGCTTGAAGGTTTTGAGTCTCTATTTTTTTAAAAAGGATGCGAGCTGAAGACTAGTAAAAAAACCCTTCCACCCAAAAAATGCATACTCCATATATAATAGGAGTAGATTATTTCTGTAATTCTGCCCAAGCTCCTAAGCCTTTCAAAGTAATGGCATGAAAAATCTGCTTCTCAAACTTAAGCCTTTTCACTATTTGCTATACACTATTCAACCCATCACTCCGGCTTGCGCAAGGCCTTTTGTCTGTAAAACTGTCCGTCGAATTGCAACTGTACTACATATACTCCTGCGGCTGCGGGAAGCTGAAAACGAGCTTGGCCAGCTTCTAGTTCTTCTTTTAATACTACCGCTCCTTTTACATCTAAAACAAGCAGCTCTCCCTTTCCCCTTCCTTCAGGTAAATCTACCCAAATCTCTTTGCTCGTTAGTTTAAGATACGAAGCAATATTCCATTCTTTGGTGGAAAGACTCATCGCACCTGCGGCAATGGGATAGTCTGGCTTGAGGCTATAAGCGAGGTCTTTTACGACCACGCGCTTGGCATCGGCTGAAATGTCTAAACGCATCCAACCATAATGAGTGCTGTCGCCTATCTCAAATCGAAAACCCAAATATTTATCTGTAGCGCCTCCATTCCAAGGTTCGTTAAACGGATTGGCCCCGTCGATGGCCATGGCAAAGGTTCCTCCATTCAGAAAGGCTTGCGAGGGTCCAATGGCATCCATCATCTCAAGCATCGAAATATAATCGTAGCTCCCGGGCCGATTGCCCATAAAATCATTTTCCAAATTGAAATAGCCTCCACCGCGTACCCTTCCTACATCGTAATACCCATTGATAGCGGCTACCAAGGTGTCTTCGGTAATCAATACAAAATCATCAATTGAATCTTGGTCTACATCTATATTGATAAATTCCAAATTGCCTTGAAGCTCTAAATCCGGATTGAAGTCGAGATATTGTACTTGCCCTTTGGCAATGCCGGCCGTAGCCACACTGGCCAAAGAGAGATATAAAGAGAGTTTGTCTTTTTGCATAATTCAATAGAACACTATGGCACAAAGGTCTGCATTTCAATTCGATGCTCTTTCATGAAATTCAGCTTTTCGCACACAAGCTTTAAATTCTTGATTTCAACGACTATAGTTACACTTCATTGCCTAATTCAGGGCGTTTCGGTATAAACTTGTGTCTACGGCATCCCAAATAGCCTCCCATTGAGTATCCTCTCCAAAAAGAGCTGTCAACTCCAATTCAACTGTTTTATCGCCTTCAATCAATCTGTGATACTCAATCTCTATAAAATCGATATGCGGTTGATTTTGCATCCAATGCAAAGCCTTGTTCTCTTGGTTTTGGAGCACATTAGCCAGTTGAAGGGGGAAATCTCGAAGGGCCTTGGCTTTGTCTTTCCCAAGCATTACTTGCTGAGAAACCAATACTTCGGTAATGGGTCTTCGCATAAACACCACCTTATACCTTTGTCCGGCTGGCAGTTGGGGCAATAAGGGCGCTACAATCTTTACCACCTTCCCCTGAGCCGATTTTACCCAAGTCTTGTTTCGAGTAAGCGACTTCACTGCTTCGTATTCGTAATATCCTTTGGGATTCGATTCGTCTGCTGTTCTCTTTTCATCGGTTACTATTTCCAATCCGGCTTTACTGAGCATCTGCATCATTAAAGAGGTTCCCGAACGCGGTAAACCGGATACCACCATCACAGGCTCGGCCTGCAACGCTTCTAACTTTTGTTTTAATTCAATGGCTTTGACGGGTACATCCAAGCGATCTTCATACAATTCGATTAAAAAGTGAATAATTTTCGCATTGGATGGCATCATCAAAAGGGCCAGCTCAAAGGCCTGCGCACTTTGTTCCCACAAATGCATTCCGCGCAAGGCCTCTCCTAGATATAAGTGAGTGCTCGGCTGCGAGTACAACTGCTCTATGCTGTCTAATAAATAATCCATTGCCTCTTCGTACCGATGAAGCCGCAACAAACAAAAACCTGCTCCTGAAAGAGCTATTACATTATGGGGGTCTTGCTCAACAACCCTTTCGTACCATTGCAGCGCTTCATCAAAGCTCAGCTTACTCCTATAGATCTGTGCTATCTGATTGAGAATATTCACCTCATTGGGTGCTATTTTTAGCAAGTCTTTGAATTCAGCCAAAGCTCTGCTCTCATTTCCAGCCACCGAAAAAACCATTCCTGTTAAGAACCGTATACGCGGACTCTTGCTCAACTCTTCATCTAAACCTTCCAGCAAGTCGGCGGCCTTTCGTTTATACCCCAGCTTAATGTAGGCACGTACCAATCGGTCGATGTAGCGGATGGCCGCTTTATCTTCTGAAAAAATACGCTCCAAAATGGGAAGTGCTTGTTTGTATCTACCCGCATCCAACAAAGAAAGAGCGAGGTTATAATCGTTTTCGCGCAGTGCTCTTTCAATATGTTTTCTTTTATCGCCTTCAAGAGGTTCTATATATCCTAACTCTTCCAATTGCTTCAAGCCTTCGAAATGATCTTGACCTGTTTCTTCTAATCCAGGCAGATGCTGCCCTGTTATTCCAGGAATAGTTTCCCAACTGTCTATGTATTTTACTTCTTCAGCCTTTTCAAATGCCTGTATCAACACACCTCCTTCCATATCTCTACCCATGGGCAAGCCGTACAGATGTAAAAGAGTGGGGGTAATATCCAGCAATCGCACTCCAAAGAGTGTTTCACCCTTTTTCACCGCTGGACCTTTCATGGCAAAGATTCCGAACTGACGGTGCTCGTGAGCAGGTGCGGCTGGCTCATTGGGCAAGCGCACAGGACGAAGGTGATCGCTGTGGAAGCCGTGGTCTGAAAGCAGAATCACCGTGGTATCTTCTCCTGCCAATGCCAAACAGCGCTCCAGCATCATATCGTGGAAACGGTAGCCGCTTTCTACAATATTCTTATAGTGTTCAAACTTTTCTTCAGATAATCCCTTGAGTTTAGGTGGATGGAATTTCATTGCCAAATGGCTAAAATGATCTATGGCATCGTGGTATATGGCCATAAAATCCCAATCCGTATTTTCCATTAAATAGGTGGAAGCATTGTGGATGCTGGCTGCATGCGAAAGAATCTTCATTACCCCATGAAGTACATTGTCCTTTTGTAAATCCAATTGAGCCAAGTTTGGGAAGAAAGGCAATAGCATTTCGGCTGAAATTTCGGAAGTGTGAAAGCGGAGCGAAGAAAGTAGATCAAACAAATCAGCTGGGTGGATGGCTTCCCTTTCCAATTCCCAATCTTCTGGATGCTTTTCGCTTCCCTTCTGATAAAAATTTGAAACCATGCATCCATTGATAGGCTCCGCAGGATGACTCGGCCACCATCCAACTACATTCGATTTAAGTCCGTTCTGATTTAAGATATTCCAAACCGCCTTTACCTTTCGTGAGCTACCATTCATAGGACGCAGTTGAGTCCCATCGGCAGTAGGCTCTACGAAACCGTGAATGCCGTGCTGCCAAGCTCTTTTTCCGGTGGCAATGGAAGTCCACAACATAGGAGAAAGCACAGGTTGAAGCGTAGCAATGTTTCCACTGACTCCCTCGCTCAAGAATTTCTTTAGGGTGGGCATTGCCCCTTTCTCCATTAAGGGCTCAATAACTTTCCAATCGGCTGCATCCCAACCAATCAATAAAACTTTATTCTTCTTTAGCATTCTTCCTTTCTTCGGCCATTCGTGCGTATTCTTCTTTGGTAGGAAGTTGTATGGGGAATTCTTCTCGCCATATCTGCACGGCTCTATATCCAAAAGCCAAAATAGCCAAGGCTCCTTGCGGACCCATAGAACGGATCAAGTTGCGCAAGGATTCTTCCTGTAGCTCTTTTATTTCCATGAGGGAAAGATAGAACATGAGCTTGGAAATCCAAATTCTGTTTTATATGCTTTTAGACAGATTATAAGATGCCTTTAGAAAGAAAGTAGCGCTGAAAACAACTCAATCTAAAATAAAATCGCAAAGCATTGAATTCAAGACAATCACTCGAAAATAGAGGTGTTTAAAGGGATTATGAGAAAGATGCTTGGGTGCGAAAGACATTTCACTTTTTAACAACTTATAAAAAGCATACAATATCCCATTAAAAGTTCTAATTTCGCAGCCAAATTCAGGCCCCTCCCCAAAGGGTCCTCGTTCATAGAATAAAATAGAGCGAATGGCACAAGTAAAAGGCAAAATTGCCCAGATCATCGGACCCGTTGTTGACGTTAAATTCGACACTACGGAACACACTCTTCCGAAAATTTACGAAGCTTTGGAAGTACGCCGTGAAAACGGTCAAATCGTAATCCTAGAGGTTCAACAGCATATTGGTGAAGACACCGTGCGTGCCATTTCGATGGACAGTACGGATGGTTTTACACGTGGGCAAGAAGTTCTTTCAAAAGGAACGCCTATTAAAATGCCTATTGGTGAGCAAATCAAAGGCCGTGTATTCAACGTGGTTGGCGGTGCCATCGACGGACTACCTGAATTAGACAACAGCAACGGATTGCCTATTCACCGCGAGTCTCCTCGTTACGAAGACCTTTCTACTGCTACCGAAATTCTTTTCACAGGTATTAAGGTTATCGACCTTATTGAGCCCTATGCAAAAGGAGGAAAAATTGGATTGTTCGGAGGTGCCGGTGTAGGTAAGACCGTATTGATTCAAGAATTGATTAACAATATTGCCAAAGGCCATGGTGGTCTTTCGGTATTTGCCGGTGTTGGTGAGAGAACGCGTGAAGGAAACGACCTTCTTCGCGAGATGATCGAATCAGGCATTATTAAATATGGCGATGAGTTCGTTCACAGTTTAGAAGAAGGTGGATGGGATTTAAGCAAAGTAAAAGTAGATGGGCTTACTGAGTCGAAGGCTACCTTCGTATTCGGTCAGATGAACGAGCCTCCTGGAGCACGTGCACGTGTGGCCTTGAGTGGTCTTACCCTTGCAGAATATTTCCGCGATGGAGATGGAGAAGGCGCAGGTCGCGATATCCTTTTCTTTATCGATAATATCTTCCGTTTCACTCAGGCAGGTTCTGAGGTATCTGCACTACTTG
>CALCFH010000519.1 GCA_937900215.1 uncultured Cryomorphaceae bacterium | reverse complement strand
CTATCACTTATGTTCACTTTTTCAACAGTTCCATTGCTTTCCATTCTTGAGGCTGTATTTACGGTATCGCCCCAGATATCTCGTATTGAAACTTTTTTATACCCACTATACCCGCTACAACGGGTCCAGTGTGAACGCCCACGCGCATTTCAAAGGCGGGAAGCTGCTGTTGATCCATTTTCCTCTTGCGTTCAGAAATAAAGTCTTGCATTTCTAGGGCTGCAAGCACAGTGTTTCTAACAGAGTCTTTGGAGGGAATAGGAAGTCCGCCTGCAGCCATATAGGCATCTCCAATGGTTTTTATTTTCTCAATATGGAATTTGTCCATTATGAGATCAAACGCTTCAAAACACTGATTGATCTCAGCCACCAAGTCCGTTGCACTGAGTGTAGAGCTCAACTCGGTAAAACCCTTGAAGTCTGTGAAGAGAATAGATACCAAGTCGTAGCCGCGTGCGTCTGCTCTTCCTTTTTCTTTCAGCTCTTCCGCAATTTCAGCAGGCAGAATATTCAGCAATAAGGTATCTGAGCGTTCTTTCTCCTTTTCTATTGTAGCTTTCGACTTCCGCACAAATTGTAGACGGCTGTACAATCCGCCTGAAAGCAGCAAAACAAGCGCTCCCACGCCAAAGGCAATATTGCTTGTGCGCTCCTTTTTCCGAAGAGCGGCCATATGTTGGTATTCGATCTCCCTCTTTTCATCCACTACTTTCATGCTGTCTGCCAAAATTTGAGACTGAAATTCTTTGCGTTGTATTTCAATACTCCTACCTCCAAAATTGGCTTCTTTTTGAATTCGCTTAATTTCATCATCGTCGAAGAGAGCTTCCGCATAACGCTTCAATTTTCTATGGATGCGGTATTGGAAAGTATACACATCCTCCTCTCCTTCTGCCACACCCATTGCTTTGAAAATCGATAGGCTTTTCGCAAGATCGGCTAAGGCCTCTTCATCTGCTCCTCTGTGTGATTTTATAGGGGCACCATAGCAATAATAACCAGCTAAGAATAGATTCGATTGCAGTTCAGTGGCCAGGATCTTCAGTTCTTACACATAGAAATCGGCCTGATCGTATTCTTGCATTTCTCCCAATAAAGAGGCTAAGTTCAAAAGGGCGTAACCGTATGAATGTCTGTTTAATTCCTTTACTTCCGCCGATTTTTTATAGAATTCCAATCCTTTTATCGTATCCCCATTTCCGATATACGTATTGCCTAAATTCCCATAGAGAATGTAGCATTCGGCTTTTGGATTCTCTTCATCACATCCTGCCAATGCTCGAACAAAATACTGCTCCGACTTTTTGTAATTCTCTAGGGCACTGAAGATATTACCAAGCATTACTAAGCTTCCGTAATACTTTTCGCTATTTGGAGCTATCACTTCCGCCACTGCCAGTGCCTTTCTACCATAGGTATAGGCATTAATCATATCTCTATTGAAATAATATGAAGTGCCGATATTGAAATACGCTCTTTCAAGTAAGAGGCTATCTCCTTCTTCTAGTAGAATGGCAAGGGCCTCCTTGCCATGAAGAATGGCATTTTCTAGGTGATTGCGGGTATAGGCAATAGTGCTGGCCATTTGCAGATGAGCCACCGCTTCCATTTTTCTAAATTTCAATTCCTTTGCCTTTGCTAGAAGCGATTCACTCAGAGCTAAGGCACTGTCTGGATTTTGATAGCTATAATGGTTTTCAATTAGCCTATGCATGGCCCGCATTCTAATGGTATCATTGAAAGACAGATCATTCCATAC
>CALCFH010000518.1 GCA_937900215.1 uncultured Cryomorphaceae bacterium | reverse complement strand
CTAGAATATAACCCGATTTACCGCCTCGTATAAAGAGAGAAAGAGCCTCGTAGCTTTCTTCAGCATCTAGACTTCTTCCAACCTCCTCCAATTGCACATCAATAACAGCTAGGTTGAACCGCCAAGCGAATCCATCTGAACTACGGTGCACATTTTTCAAGAGAAATTGCCGTGTTCCGAAATCTGGAATTTTAGGTTCCAAAGCCGCATCAATGTCGGCCCTTCGCTCTATTGCATTTAGGTTTACAGAAGCCAATGCCTCTACAATACTGCGATGATGAGTCGGGTATTGTTTAGGTCCAATGTCAACCACAATGAGTTTTTCCACCCTTGTGGGTGCCTGCACGGCCAGCTGCATCGCCACCTTGCCACCCATAGAATGTCCGAGAATGTAGGCGGAAGAGATATCCTTAGAATTTAGGTATTCCAATACATCCGCAGCCATAAAACCGTAGTTCCAATCTTCGCTCCAAGGCGAGCGACCGTGATTTCTCAGATCTAAATTGTGGACCTCAAAATGTTCAGACCACTGCCTAGCCAACATCGCCCAATTGTCGCTCAATCCGAATAAACCATGCAGAATCAGCAAAGGCTTTCCGCTTCCTTCAATTCGAGAGAACAATTCCATTATCCTTGAGCCACTTCAGCCAGCTCAAGCTGACGTTGATACATACGCACGGCGTTTTCCAATCCGAAATAAAGAGCATCTGAAATAAGGGCATGCCCTATGCTTACCTCCAATAGCCCCGGGATCTCCTTCGCAAAGAACAAAAGATTTTGAAGACTAAGGTCGTGCCCAGCATTTAATCCAAGCCCACAGAGAGCCGCTTCCTTGGCTGCAACTACAAAGGGTGCAATGGCATTTTCTTTATCCAGCTCGAAGCCAGAAGCATAGCTTTCCGTATACAATTCAATGCGGTGCGTACCCACATTGGCTGCAGCTTCCACCTGCTTTGGATCAGGATCTAAGAAAAGAGAAGTCCGAATATTGGATTCCTTAAGGCGTTGGAGAATATCCTTCAACTCTTCCGACCGAGACAGCACATCCCAACCCGCATTGGAAGTCAGAACGTGTGGCGGATCAGGGACCAGAGTAACTTGCGCAGGGCGCACTTCCTCTACCAACAAAAGAAAATCTTCGGTAGGATACCCTTCAATATTAAACTCCGTTGTTAGTATAGGAGCCAAGAGCCGAACATCACTATAGCGGATGTGCCTTTCGTCGGGCCTAGGGTGAACCGTTATGCCTTTTGCTCCAAAGCTTTCAATGCGCTTTGCCGCTAGCAATAGGTCAGGAACTGCTCCCCCACGCGCATTGCGGAGGGTTGCAATCTTATTAATGTTTACGCTTAAATGTACCAAGGGCTCAAAGATAATTCTACATATGTTTGCTTACGCCATGATAGTTGAAGATTACTTACAAACAGACCTCTTACCCCTTCAGTTCAATCAGAGGGTAGACTTTGCATTAGGCATGATGGATGAAATGAAAATCAGCCACTTACCCCTACTCAACGGAGACATCTTTCTCGGACTCGTCTCTGAGCAACAGTTAAATGAGGTGGAAGATGAAACGCTTCTTTTATCACAACTACATCTGTTTCCACTCAGAATTTTCATTGGAAGCGACAGACCCATCCATGATTTGCTCCATATTTTCGCCAAAAGTGACTATTCCATTATTCCAGTTCTCTCAGCGGATGGACTCTATGCAGGATACATTTCGGCCGCACGCATGTGCAAAGAGTTGGCAAAGATTCTTCAAGCCGACAAGGCAGGAGGGGTATTGATATTTGAGATTGCAAAAAACAATTACCATCTATCTGAAATAGCCCATTTACTTGAAGCCGAAGACGTGCGTATTCTCAACCTCCTAAGCATTCCTTTGGCCAACTCAGAAGAGATGCAGTTAATCGTAAAGCTAGACACCCAAGATCTTAGTCGAATTATTAAAACCTTTTCACGCTTTGAGTACAAAGTAAAAGCCTCTCACTACGACGACAGCTTAGATTTGAACCAAGGAGACCGCTATGAGTTGCTCATGAAATACCTTAACTTTTAATGATAGTAGCTGTATTTGGAAGGAGCTTCACACCCGAATCGAAACCCTATGTAGAGATGCTCTACAAGGTTTTGAAAGACTTAAATGCTGGAATCAGCATTTATGAAGGGCTGTATCATTATCTCAAAGAAAATTGCAATCTGCCGTTAGAATTTGATGGACGGTTCTCCAACTCAGAAGAACTAAAGCAGAGCAAACCCGATTTCTTAATTACACTAGGTGGAGATGGAACCATTCTGGATGCAGCCACTTATGTACGTGATTCAGAGATTCCTATATTGGGTATCAACCTCGGAAGACTGGGTTTCTTGGCAAATATTGCCAAAAGCGAAGTAAAGAATGCGCTCGCAGAAATTCAAGCAGGAAGGTATAAGATAACCGAGCGAAGTCTCATTGAGATGAACTCCACAGCAAAGTTAGACATCGACTTTCCCTTCGCTTTAAATGAAGTAACCACCATTCGAAAAGACTCTACTGCGATGGTAACCGTGTACTCCTATATAAATGGAGTATTTCTCAATGCCTATTGGGCAGACGGCCTCATTGTAGCTACCCCAACGGGGAGCACGGGCTATTCATTGAGCTGTGGAGGGCCCATCATCATGCCTGAAGCTCAAAATTTTGTGTTAACACCCATCGCTCCTCACAATCTAAATGTGCGTCCGTTCGTTATCCCAGACAACCAAGAAATACAACTAAAGGTGGAGAGCCGCGAAGAGCATATTCTCATTTCACTAGATTCGAGAATCTACAGAGCGCCAAAAGGAACGGTTCTAAACCTAAAAAAAGCAAACTTTTTTATTCGAACAGTGCAACTCGAGCAACAACCTTTCCCCAGCACATTGCGAAGCAAACTCTTTTGGGGAATCGATAGTCGGAACTAATTGAAAATAGGCACTTTCCAAAAACTTGAATTAGCTATATTTGCCGTCCTTTAAAAATGAAAACAGAACGCCTTTTGCGCCACATCACTTTCTTTGCTCTCCTAGTTCTAGGAAGCTTAAGAATTGGGTATGCTCAGAACTCTGAAGTAGGTATTCAATTAGGCGGCACGCATTTTCTTGGCGATGTAGGACCCTATTCCGTTTATACGCCACAAGGGTATTTCGGAAGTGTTTTCTACCGATATACTTTCCGACAGTATTACGCACTCCGCTTTGAAGGCAGTATGGGTCAAATAGCGGCCAATGATGCAAACAGTTTAAGAGGAGATCGCTACGAAAGAAATTTGTCTTTTCGCAGTTCAATATGGGATGCCAAAGCCCTAGTGGAATTTAACTTCTTCCGATTTAACCCCAGATCAAAAGACTACAACAAAACATTCTACATCTTTGGCGGATTTGGATTAATGGGATTTAACCCTGAAGCAGAATACCAAGGAAGATGGGTTGGCCTTAGAGATTTGGGTACCGAAGGCCAGGGAACTCCACTTTCTAACCTCAATAAATACAATACAACAGCTCTCATTTATCCTTTCGGGTTTGGATTTAAATACGCGTTTAGTGAGCATTGGCAGATCAATACAGAATTTATGGCTATCAGCACCACTACAGATTACCTGGATGATGTTAGTGGAAATTATGTGAATGCAAATCAGTTGGAAATTTTTCAAGATCAAATGGCCGCTGAGCTTTCAGACCGTTCACCAGTAGAAAGAGACCGCTCAGGCTATGCAAGAGGAAATCCGAACACCAATGATTGGTACTTCTATACAGGAGTAGGTTTAATTTGGAGATTTACGAGTAGGCAAGAGAAATGCGATAAATTTTGGGGACGATAAATGGAGTTACTTCTAGACAAGACTAAAATCCCCAAGCACCTAGCCATAATTATGGATGGGAATGGCAGATGGGCGAAGAAGAAAGGCTTCTTGAGATCATTGGGCCATGAAAATGGTGTGGATGCACTCAGAAGAGTAGCCACTCGATCAGCTGAATTAGGTGTGAAGTATTTAACCGTCTATGCTTTTTCAACGGAGAATTGGAGCAGACCAAAAACCGAGATCGATGCCCTCATGAGCATTTTGGTTTCAGCCTTAAAGAAAGAAATGGGCACCTTAATGGACAATAACATCCGTCTAAAGGCCATTGGAGATACTGAAAGTCTGCCCTCTCGTTGCAGGAGAGAATTGAGCGAAGTGATTGAAAAAACAGCCTCCAATGAACATATGACTTTAACTTTAGCGCTTAGTTATAGTTCAAAAACAGAATTGGTTTCATCAATAAAACAGATCGCAGAAGAGGTAAAAGCCGGACGACTGCTTCCAGAAGACATCACCGAAGAACATGTTAATCAGGGATTGTACACATCCGATATGCCCGACCCTGAGTTACTTGTACGTACCAGTGGCGAATATAGAATTAGCAATTATATGCTTTGGCAAATAGCCTATTCAGAGCTTTATTTTTGTCCCAAATTATGGCCCGACTTCAAAGAAGAGGACCTTGACCTAGCCATTGCAGAATTTCAGCAGCGTGAACGTCGCTATGGT
>CALCFH010000517.1 GCA_937900215.1 uncultured Cryomorphaceae bacterium | reverse complement strand
GGCAAGCGCATATACAAGAGGATTGTCTTTCTTAGTTAAGCCCGAAGATGGAGGAGGCTATGGTGATCCAGATAGGAAATCGGCAGACATCAATATTTCCATTGATCCTCCAGCTACCTTGCGTGAACCCGCTTGGATTTTCCCTAAAACACCACAAAAGGAAGATATTGTTACTATTACCTATGAGAATTTTAGAGAAACATCAGATAGTTTAATTGGCTTAGCGCCAGACGATTTGTACCTCTATGCAGAAGGAGTAGATGAAAATGGAGTTTCTTACAAGGGAGGCGTGAATTATTTTACGACACCAAACTTTCCAGAAAGACAAGTTCCCTATGTGGGCAATGCTACATTTAGAATTCGCTTTGTTCCTATGGTATTATTAAGTATTCCGGCGGATGCAATCATAGAGCGCTGGGATTTTAAACTTAGAAGAAAAGTGTTTTTGGGAGGCGACGAACAAGTGCCTTATTCACTTGGCGTAGATGTAAGTTGTCAATAATATAAAGAAAGGGGGTAGATAGCTGCGCGAACTCTGTTCGTCAGCATCTCGGGAGCCGCGCGAAAGCGCGGCTTTTCTTTTTTGTCACCGCTTCTGCATTACAGCTAGTCAACAATTATTCTGGGTATATCTTTCGGCAATCGAGTAAGCAACTCATAATTGATAAGATTACTATAGTCGCTGAAAGAGGCCACAGTTATCTCGCTTGAACCTTGATTTCCAATTAAAACCACTTCATCTCCCTTTTCTATATCTTCTGATCCTGTTACGTCTACGGCCAACATACTCATGCTAATAGTGCCAATAACATCGTAGCGCATGCCCTTTATTAAAACCTTGCCTTGGTTGCCCAAAGACCGGCTGTAGCCTGATGAATATCCAACTGGTAAATAGGCCACCTTGGTTCTTCTATTTGTAAAAAAAGAAGTGCCATATCCAATAAACTCTCCAGCCTTTACCCATTTTACATCCATAACGTATGTTTTCCAACGCAAAACACGCTGCAAGCCATCAACATTGCCCTTTTTCTTGGTAAGGTGATGGACTAGGATTTCTTGAGTTGGGAAAAAGCCATACTGCAGTATGCCTATGCGTACAAGGTCCATTTGGGTAGTTGGATAGCGGATAGCTGCCGAGGAGCTTGCCAAATGCTTTTCTGGACTCATCCAATCCATTCCTTTAATGGATCTCTCTAACCTTCTTAAAGCGGTTAAATTGATCCTTTATTCGCTTGTAATTTGTTATGCTTTCAGCACCGGCGAAATGAGAACATAAACCCACTATCTCTAAGTTTTCAAGATTCTCTTCTAAGCTTTTAAAGACGGATGGCAAGTCTTTGATTGGAAAACCCGTTCGATTCATTCCCGTTTCCACTTCAATATGGATTTTCGCTTTCACTCCCAATTCCTTGGCAATAGAAATAGCGGACTCCAACCTCTCAAACTCGTAAACATAAAACTCAACACCCTTTTCAATAACCCACCTTAAAGCATCGGAACGTATATCGCCCATGATCATCAATTGAAAATCTTTTGTCACGAGTGATTCATATACCGCATAGGCTTCCTCTGAGCTAAAAACACTGAAATGGCGTATGCCAGACCGATATGCTAGAGGACAATAATTTGAAATTCCATGTCCATATGCATTGCCCTTAACCACTGCTGAGAAGACTACTTCCTCTCCAAGAAGGCTTTTAATAAATGAAACATTGTTGCGAACGGCAGATTCTGAAAGCTCAATAAAGGATGTTTGAAACAATTTCTAAACTATTTGATGAATGATATTATAAAACATATGAACGGAATTGGCCAGGATTTCATCGGGAAAATCATAGTCCGGATTGTGCAAAGCGGGTGTGTCTTCTCCCGCGCCTATACCGAACATTGCGCCCGGAAATCTTTGCGTAAACAAGCCGAAGTCTTCGCCCCATTTGAAAGGATACCCACGCTCATGTAAATCAAGATTCAAAAGACTCGCAGCTTTACGAACATAATTTACAGCCACTGGATCATTCACATTGGCCTGAAAAACTTGAGTCCAAGAAATATCAGGCTTAAGCTTATCCAATCCGCATACCTCTTGAACATACTGTAGCAAAGCATCGCATTTTTCATCTATGAGCTTAGTAGACCAGCTTCGAATGGTAAAATGAATTTCTCCATATCCCGCCGAAATGCCATAAGCTAACTCACCCATATTTAGAAATACAGGCGTGATTAGAAAAAAATCTTTCGACTCAGGCGTATTGAAAGTCAATTCTTCTGCCTTCAACAGAATTTTGGAGATGGCACTACTCGGATTCCACCCCAATTCTGGTTCTGCTGCATGCGATGTTTTACCATGAAGCTTAATAATCAAACTCTTTACATTGGCTGTAAACTCATGGTTTTTCACTACAACGGTATGCATGGCATAACCAGGCAGATTGTGGAGTGCAAAGACAAAATCAAAAGTATGCACTTGGAAAACCGGATCTGAAACAACGGCTTGTGCACCCATTCCATCCTCTTCCGCCGGCTGGAAAAGCAGTACTACCTTTCCGCTTGGAAGAGGCCTCTCTGATAACAGCTTGGCCAATCCAAGTAGTATGGTGGTATGTCCATCATGTCCACATTTATGTGAAACCCCTTTAACCGTAGACGCATATTGGAAGGTATTTATCTCTTGAATTGGAAGCGCATCAATGTCGCCGCGAATCATAATCGATGGCCCGTTCCTTTCGCTCTGAAAACAAGCCAGTACTCCCGTTTCACCTACTGCTTTAATTTCTGAAATAGGAAGCGCATTCAAATAGTTGAAAATCACTTTTTGGGTTCGAATTTCATTGCCTGAAACTTCAGGATTAGCATGTAAATCTTTTCGGATAGAAACAAGCGATTGAAGGGCGTTTTCTTGGAGCATACTGTCGGAAATTATCAATAAATCTTTTTAAATGAATTCTTTCGAAAGCTTTCATTTTATAAAAAAGGCAAGGTAAGGCCTCAAAAAAGAAATAAGAGCCTTTTCGCTCTGTTTTGAGTTAAATCGATAGAAAAACCGTGTTTTTTATACGAATTACATCCAAATTTTAGGATTTTGAATAAAATAAGTTAAATCTCCATTTATATGGTTCCATTGAGCAAATGCGAAGACTTCAAGCAGGCTATACATTCATGAACTAAGGTCAGAACTTTATAAAAGATTCCCATCCAAATAATTAACTTTGCATCCCTTAAATGAGAGACGTTCTTTGCGGCCCCGTAGTTCAATGGATAGAATAGAAGTTTCCTAAACTTTAGATAGGGGTTCGATTCCCCTCGGGGCTACTTCGCATTTTTTTGGCTCCGTAGTTTAATGGATAGAATAAGAGATTCCGGTTCTCTAGGTGGGGGTTCGATTCCCTTCGGGGCTACAATTTAGAACGGGGTCAACTATATGACTCCGTTTCTGTTTTAATTTTATGAGTACAGTAAAACCTTATAAGGACGATGCTTCGGCTAAGAAGGAGCAGGTTGCGAAAATGTTCGATAACATTAGCGCTCGCTATGATTTTTTAAACCACCTTCTTTCCTTTGGAATTGACAAAGGATGGCGTAAAAAAGTGGTTCGCTTTGCTGCAGCATCTAAGCCACAACGCATTTTAGATATTGCAACCGGAACAGGCGATTTGGCTTTGGCCCTTTCTTCTACTGGTGCGAGGGAAATAATTGGATTAGACATTTCAAAAGGAATGTTAGCGGTAGGAAGAGAAAAGGTTGTGAAGGCCAAGCTTGATCAACGAATAGATCTACAATATGGCGATTCTGAAAATATTCCATTCGACTCCAATTCATTTGATTTAGTCACCGCTTCTTTTGGCGTACGCAACTTCGAAAACTTAGAAAAAGGTCTTTCGGAAATGCATCGCGTGCTCAAACCAGGTGGAAAGTTGATAGTATTGGAGTTTTCACAACCAGAAAAAGCTCCCTTTAAGCAAGCCTATGGCTTTTATAGTAAGCATGTGCTGCCCGGCATTGGAAAGCTTGTTTCAAAAGATAAAAGCGCCTATAGCTATCTCCCCGAGAGCGTAGATGCCTTTCCGTATGGCGCAGCCTTTTTATCTCGATTAGAGGTGTGCGGATTTATCAATTCTCAAGCAGAACCCCTTACTTTTGGGGTTGCAAGTATGTATACTGCTGAAAAATAAGTTCAGTTCCTTCACGTTGACTGTAGTCATGAGCCGCAATACCCTTTTTTTTGTACTTCTAAGTATAGGATTTTCATCCAATGTATTGGCTCAGAATCGTTTAAAGAATCAGCCTAAGTATGATACGCAGGGACTGCATTTTGGATTTAGTCTCGGAATGAACTACAGTAACTTCAATATAAACACCTATGACCTCGTTTTAATTCCGGGTTTTTATGGCGTTCGTTCTGAAGTAAATCCAGGATACACTATTAATATAGTTTCAGACCTCCGTCTAAATGATAATTTTTCGGTTCGTTTTTTACCCGGCTATGCCACCACTACTCGTTTTCTCTACTTTGATGTAGACGACCCGTTTACGGGAGAAAGAACTGAATTATTGAGAGAGGTTGAGTCTTCTTATATGGAAGCCCCTTTTGAAATAAAATTTAGAGGAGATAGAATAGATAATTACCGCTGGTATCTTTTAGGTGGATTTAAATACACTTTTGATTTGGCATCGAAACAAGATGTTCAAGACGATGAATTCTTTAAAATCACCAAAGCTGACTATGGCTATGAATTGGGAATAGGGATAGATTTTTATTTCGAGTACTTTAAATTCAGCCCTCAATTGCGTGCAACTTTTGGGCTGAAAGATCTTCTCGTAGAAGACGGAACCTTATTGGTTGATGGCATTCGCAGTTTGCGTACTCGCGCCATAATGCTCAATTTCACTTTCGAATAAGGAGCGCCAGTTTTAAGCCAAGGCCGCCCTCACAGCATTGGCTATGTCTTTGCCATCTGCCTTTCCAGCCAACACAGAGCTAGCCTTACCCATCACCCTTCCCATGTCTCCCATTCCTGTGGCACCGAGCTCTTGAACTATGCTTGCAATGCTAGCAGACAAGGCCTCGGCAGACATTCTCTCTGGCAAATATCTTTCTATAATAGTAGTTTGACTCTCTTCTACTTCTGCTAAGTCCGCTCTGTTTTGTTTTCTAAAAATTTCAGCTGCATCTACCCTTTGTTTGCGCAGTTTTTGCAATAGTGCCATACTATCTTCATCTTTAAAACCCTCTGATCCTGAATCGGTTTTGGCGAGTAGAATAGCTGCTCTAATGGCGCGCAAAGCTTCCAGAGAAACTTTATCCTTCGCCTTCATAGCCATTTTCATGTCTTCTGTAATCCTTTCTTCGAATGTCATATTAGTCTACGTTATCGTGTAAAAATCTATTGTTATTCCGAACTGCCGCTCCTTTCCCATCACCCTCTATGGTCATTTGACCAATGCTTTGCTTATCGGAATATTTATCGTCTTCACCTAATTCTATTCCCTGACGCTTATAGGCAGGAATATTCTCAGACTCTGATACAGACCGCAGTGTATTTCTAAAATTATAGGTCAAAGATTGCAGTCTTGCCTTTCTGTCCTCGGCCATATTTCTTTCTACCTCTTTTAATGGAAGGTCGAAAGGATTCTCGCCACCAGTCTTTTTTACTGGCTCACTCTCAACTGTCGACTTATTCTCGCGCGTTCTTAACTCAATAGATGGTTCTCTGTTTTGAGTTTCCTGCTTTTCTGCCTTTTTATTCTTGCCCAGAAGGTGATCTTCGTGCTTCATATAGTCCTCAAGCTCGTATACCTTCTTTGTTGGTACTTCCGGAACAATAGGCGCATCTTCCGCTATCTCCATAGTTAACTCTTCCTCCACCACTTTGGCCTCAATAGGCTGCACAGAATCCTCTTTCGTTTCAGTTGCATTTAATTCAAACTCCTTTTCTTCGTCCAAATCCATATCTAGGAAATCGAACGTAAAGCCCACTTCTTCTGCTTCTTGCTCCTCCTTTATCTCATTGGATTTTTCAAAAAAAATCGGGTCTTGGTTGTTATCAACCGATGCATCTGCTTGATTTGAAATAGGTTCACTTTGGGTTGGCTCCACCACATCATCAAACAACAAATGCTGCACCTTAGGCGCCGGGCTTTCTTTCTTCTCAATGGGCGCATCCAAGGTATCCTTCTTATCTGGAATTACATTCTTTGGCTTCGGGGCTTCTGAAGCTAAATCAAGTGGTGAATCCAAATTCAAAGGCTTTCTGTGTACCTCAATTGTAATAGGCTGATCATCGTTAAGCGGATGAATCACCTTATCTACTGGACGTTGGTTTACAATTCTCTGTTGATCTGCCGAAAAGCCCGTTGCGATAATGGTTACGCGAATAGCGCTTTTAAGCTCAACGTCTTCGCCAATACCTAGAATAATATTCGCTGTGCCACCTGCCTCTTGCTGGACATATTCGTTTATCTCGGCAATCTCATCTATGGTTATCTCTTCCTCTCCAGAAACAATTAACAAAAGGACATTCTTAGATCCCTTGATATTGTTGTCATTCAAGAGTGGAGAATTGAGGGCTTGACGAATGCCTTTTAGAGCTCTACCATCGCCATCTGAAATACCCGATCCCATAATAGCCGTGCCGCTATCTGCCAGAACCGTATTGGCATCTCGTAAATCAATATTGGTAGTATAATGGTGTGTGATTACCTCTGCAATACCTCTAGCCGCTGTAGCCAAGACCTCGTCTGCCTTTTCGTAACCCGCCTTAAATCCCAAATTCCCATAGACCTCTCTCAATTTATTGTTATTGATAACAATAAGCGAGTCTACTGCTTGGCGTAATTTTTCAATGCCTTCTTCTGCCTGCTTCAGGCGCACATTTCCTTCAAACTGAAAAGGACTTGTAACAATACCTACCACTAAAATGCCCATTTCTTTGGCAGCCTTAGCAATAACTGGAGCAGCGCCTGTTCCAGTGCCACCACCCATGCCTGCTGTTATGAAGAGCATCTTGGTTTTATTCTCCAACATGGCCATAAGTTCGCCCAGGCTCTCCTCCGCAGCCGACTGTCCGATTTCCGGATTGGCTCCAGCACCAAGACCCTCTGTTATAGTCAATCCCAATTGAAGTTTATTGGGAATACCACTAAAATTCAGCGCTTGAGCATCTGTATTGCAGACGATAAAGTCTACCCCTTTTATGCCCTGCCGGAACATATGATTGGCTGCATTGCTGCCTCCACCCCCTACTCCTAGCACTTTAATAGCCGAAGATTGATTTTTCGGTAAATCGAATTCTAGGTTTGCATTTTCCTCTATCATAGTCGTTGTCTAGTGTATCGTTATTCGTCGCTGTCTAAGAATCGTTTGAACTTATCTGCCCAAGAATCAAAGAAATTCTGTCGCTTTTTTGGTTGAGCAGATTTGAGATCTTCATGCTCTATTTTTTTTACTTCTTCTACTATTGGCTCTGGTTCTTTCGGAAGTAGAGCTTCAATTTTATCGGCTTTCGGATCACTCACAGCTGGCTTGCGCAGCTCGGCCTTTTCCATTCCTTTTAAAACCAATCCAACCGCAGTAGCAAACTGAGGACTGCTCAGCTCTTCTTCAAAGCCCACATTGGCCAAGTGTTCGTTTGGAAAACCAATGCGCGTATCCATTCCGGTTACATATTCCACCAGTTGCTTAATATGTTTAAGCTGAGAGCCTCCACCCGTAAGTACTAAACCTGCAATGAGCTTTTTGCTCTGAACTTCGTGTCCATAATTCTTAATCTCTTCATACACCTGCTCTATAATTTCAATCATTCGAGCATTGATGATTTTAGAAAGATTTCTGAGGGTAATTTCCTTTGGTTCTCTTCCTCGCAATCCTGGAATGGAAACAATTTCATTGTCGTTGTTTTCTCCGGGCCAAGCAGAACCAAATTTGATTTTCAATAATTCAGCTTGTTTCTCAATGATAGAGAGTCCTTCCTTGATGTCATCGGTGATAACATTTCCTCCAAATGGAATAACGGCAGTATGGCGAATAATTCCATCTTTAAAAATGGCCACATCGGTAGTGCCGCCTCCAATATCTACTAAAACAACTCCCGCTTCTTTCTCCTCTTGGCTAAGAACAGCATCCGCACTGGCTAAGGGTTCAAGAGTAATATCTGCTACTTCTAATCCGGCATCTTTTACACATCTGCCAATATTCTTAATAGAAGCTACTTGCCCTACCACGATGTGGAAATTGGCTTCCAATCTTCCGCCATACATACCGCGTGGTTCGTGAATATCCGATTGACCGTCTATTTTAAATTCTTGTGGTAAAACATGAATAATCTCCTCTCCCGGCAACATCACCAATTTGTGCACATTGGCTACTAATGCATCGATATCTCCATCGTTTATTACATCGTCTGGATTGGATCTGCTGATGTAATCGCTATGCTGAAGGCTGCGAATATGCTGACCCGCAATACCTACTGTAACACTATTAATTCTAAGATCAGCCTGTCTTTCTGCATCCTCAATTGCCGCTTTTATAGAATCTATTGTTTGCACAATATTAGTCACAACGCCTCTGTGCACGCCCAAAGAGCGCGCCTTACCCATCGCAATAACCTCTAACTTACCGTTTTCATTCTTTTTGCCTATCATAGCTACAATCTTTGTTGTACCTATATCTAAGCCTACGGATATATCTTTCTTTTGCATAATTCTTCTAGTTGATCAGCACCACTTGCGATTTGAATCTCAGATCTAAGCGTTTAAAATCTTCCCTCTTTTTTGTCAAAACCACATGAGAATAAAAAGCCTTAAACGCTTCTAACTTCTCTTCCCATTGATTTATCTCGCCCAAAAGAATTTCATGTCCTTTTAAGTTCGAGTAAAGAATCCACTGCCCATTTTCATCTACCTCGGCGGCATCTATTAGTTTGGAAAGCAAAGAATCTGAACGTATATGCATGAATACTGGATGTATCTGCTCTACTATTTTGCTGTTTAAACTTCCTGATACCAAAGGAACTCTTGCCGAATAGTATGGCGATAAAGCCATCTGTTCTCCAAATTCGTTCAAGTAATAACTGCGCCCACTATCAAAGAGCCTGATAATTGGAGTACCCTGCTGCAGCACAATGGATAGCTCCTTTCCCAAGTTTGAAAATACTTCAGCATCAATAACCCCATTCATAACAGATAGTCTTTCTTCCAACATCCGAATGTTAATTGATTCAGAGCTATCTTTCAGATTATCAATTGTTTTAACAATGTCCTCTTCCACTACAAAAGCAACATCTCCTTTGAGTTCAATATTGTATTTTTCTGCCTTAACCACTTGATTTCCATTGGAAAAAGACAATACAACAAAGGGCAGTACAATCGCCAACAACCACTGCAAAAAATGACTTATTCTCTTTAACGTCATGGTTGCATCGCCTTTATGATGGATTCAATACTGCGATCTATATCTCCTGCGCCGGCACTGACTAACAATTCTGGTTTTTCTTTTTGGATTAAAAGAGCGATTTCTGCAGCTGAAACCAATCTTTTTTCTCTGCATACAATTTGTTCTAGGAGGGCTTCTGAATCAATGCCGGCGATGGGTTCTTCTCTTGCTGGATAGATGGGCATAAGCCACAGCGAATCGCATTGAGAAAGAATGGCGGCAAAATCTTGCATAAAATCTCGTGTACGGCTAAAAAGATGGGGTTGAAACAAGAGCGTCAGCTTCCGATCTGGATAAAGTGATCGGATAGATTCTATCAGCACTTTTAATTCCCCTGGATGATGTGCATAGTCGTCTATATACACCGCCTTCTCTGTTCTAATGTGATTTTCAAATCGTCTTTTCACACCCTTAAAGCTCGAAATGGCCGAAGCGATATCTTCGGTTGCAAATCCTTTTGAGAAACACAATGCCGCTGCGGCGAGCGCATTTTCTATATTATGTAATCCGGGATAGCTCATAAAAACCGCCTGCCTAAAGCCTGGGCCTATCCAATTGAAGAAATAATTCGAATCTTCTATTCGAAGGTTCTCAATGTGGTGATCTCCTTCCTCTAAGCCATAGCTAATCCCTTTTAAAGGCAGTCCCACCTTGTGAATAAGAGTATGGCTTATTTGTCTACTAAATTGATGAAAGGCCTCTTCAAATTCCTCGGCAGTGCCGTAAATATCTAAATGATCAGGCTCCATGGAAGTAATGATGGCAGAATGAGGATAGAGCCTATGGAAACTTCTATCGAACTCATCGGCTTCTACTATGCAAATGTTGCTTTCGCCTTGAATATAATTGGTTGCATAATTGATGGGAATTCCGCCCAGAAAGGCAGATGGACTAACGCCCAATTCAACCGCAAGATGACTCAATAAAGACGATGTTGTGGTTTTTCCATGGGTACCCGCAACCGCCCAAGTTTCTGAATTTTGGGTAATAATCTCCAATAACTCTGAACGCTTTAGCAATGGGAAATCTGCTTTTTGAAAGAAAGCAAAAAGCAATTGCGATTTTGAAATGGCCGGAGTATAGACTACTGTAACACTTTGCCGCTCTTTAAAATCGGCTGGAATAGCCTCTATAGACTCGTCTGTGCTAATCTCCGCACCCATGGCAACTAGACTATCCGTTATAGAGCTATAAGCGCGATCATAACCCGCTACTTTATAGCCCCTTCTCAGGAGGTATTTGGCCAATGCGCTCATGCCAATACCCCCTATGCCTAGCATATATATGTGCTTGTTTAGCTTCACTTTTACATCCATCTTTCTATCTCATCTACAATGGCTTCCGTTGCCTTTGGCCTAGCTATCTCTGAGATAGCTGCACTCAATTCATTTCTTTTTGATTCATTTTTTAGTAAATCAAGCAGTTGCTTTTCTAAATCTGATTTCAAGTTTTTCTCTTCAATGAGAATGGCCGCGCCCCTCTGAACCAAAGCTTGAGCATTTTTGGTTTGATGGTCTTCTGCCACATTGGGAGAAGGAACCAAGATGGTGGCCTTTCCAACCACCGCCAATTCACTTAAGGTACCTGCACCTGCGCGCGATAAAACCAGATCTGCTGCTGCATAAGCAAGAGACATATCTTGAATAAATGCATCCATAAAAAGACCCTCCCTTTGAGGAACTTCCTTTTTAAGATCGTTGATATACAGTTTGCCTGTTTGCCAAATAATATTGCACCCAGAATCTAAAATGCTGGAATACAAATTTTTAACGGCTAAGTTCACATTTCGTGCACCTAGACTTCCACCCAAAACCAAGAGTGTAGGCTTATCAGTTAAGCCGAAAGTTTGCAATGCTTTGGAGCGCAAAGGAAGAAGACCAATGAGTTCTTTGCGAATGGGGTTTCCGGTTAGATGAATCTTCGAGGGTGGAAAGAAACTCTCCAGGCCGTCAAAAGCAACACAGACAGAATTCACCTTGGCTGCCAACCATTTGTTGGTAATGCCCGGATAGGAATTTTGCTCCTGAATGAGGGTCTTATGGCCCAACCAATGGGCAGCATAAAGCAAAGCGCCACTGGCAAAACCGCCTGTACCAATCACCACTGTAGGCTTATACTTGGTGAGAATACGCACTGATTTAATAAGACTACTCATGAGTTTTAGAGGGAAGGATAGGTTCTTCCATCCATCTGAGCGATGAATACCACTGATCCATAAGCCGGTAATGGAATAACCCGCAGCAGGAATTTTCTCCATCTCCATCCGATCGCTTGCGCCTACAAAATGTATGATCGCGTCTGGATATCTGCGCTTCAGCTCATCTGCAATGCTCAAAGCGGGAAAGATATGGCCACCTGTGCCACCTCCAGAAAGTAAAAAGCAGATGGGGTTCTTAGGCATTGCTCAATTCTGTTTCAAATGGATTTTCAGGTAAATCTTCGTCTGTCATTCGGATGGCGGCCTCCTCACCCATATAGCTTCTGCTAACACTTAAGATCATTCCGAGTGCTAAACAACTCATCCAAATAGAGGATCCACCCGCCG
Source organism: uncultured Cryomorphaceae bacterium (assembly GCA_937900215.1). Classification (GTDB taxonomy): domain Bacteria; phylum Bacteroidota; class Bacteroidia; order Flavobacteriales; family Schleiferiaceae; genus RFXV01. The sequence continues at coordinate 7,580 of CALCFH010000517.1, read as the reverse complement.
AAATAAGCGGCAAGGTTTGTCCGGTTACAGGAAATACATTCACTGCCACGCCCATATTCACAAAGGCCTGTATCAATATACCTGAACCTGCCGCAACAGTCAGTAGAGATCCAAAAAGAGTGGTGGCTTTGGTGGCTACTTTTAAGATTCGCATGAAAAGCAAGAGGTACAGAATGAGTACCGCTAGACCTCCAATTAGTCCATATTCTTCTACAATAACGGCGTAGATAAAATCGGAGTTCGACTGCGGAAGAAAGTTCTTCTGCACACTCTTACCAGAGCCTACCCCAAGCAATCCACCTTCTGCAATAGCCATTTTTGCCTTATGAACTTGGTAATTCACCTCCGCATCACCTGTCATAAAAGATTGGATGCGCTGCTCCCAAGTTTGAACTCTATTGGAGACTTTGGGGAATGCCTTAACGGCTGCTATAAAAAGCAAAAGAGAAAGAGCTCCTGAGCCCAGCAATATGGCTATGTTTTTTAAGGGATATGAACCTACAAACATGAGCATTACCGCTATGGTAAAAATAATTGCCGCAGTAGAAAAATTGGCGGGTAGCACCAATCCACAAACAATAAATAGAGGCAACAATAGGGGCAAGAAAGACTCTTTGAGACCGAGTTCCTTACCCGCGTTTTTACTTAAGTAGCGCGCCATATGCGCGAGTAAAACCAAACTGGCAAAGGAAGAAGTCTGAAAGCTCAATCCGAAGGGAAGGCGCAACCATCTCGCTGCATTTGCACCGCCAATGGTAGTACCTTGAGCCAATGTTATAATGAGGAGAAGAATGGCGATAGGCAACAGTAATCTAGATAAATTACCATAGTATTTATGCGGAATATTGTGTGCGAGATACATTAAGCTAAAACCTGTGATAAGGTACATGAGATGCTTTAGCATAATGGAAGTCATATGGCTTACTCCATTGCTAAAGGCAATGTTGCTGCTGGCACTATATACAGACAAGAACGACATAAGCGATAGTATAACCGCTAATGTCCAAATGACCCTATCGCCACGAATGTATTTTGCCAGACTACTCAAAGCTTACGTACGCATTCTTTAAATTGATTGCCTCTGTCTTCGTAATTCTCAAAAAGGTCAAAACTGGCACAAGCCGGCGATAGCAAAACCAAGTCGCCCTTTTTAGCAAGACTATGGGCCGTGCGAACAGCGGCTTCCATGCTTTGAGCCTCGGTAAGAATTTCAACATCGTTTTTAAACTCATTGATGATTTTATGGTTGTCTAAGCCAAGGCAAACGATGGCTTTTACCTTATCCTTAACCAAGGGAAGTAATTGACTATAGTCATTTCCTTTATCTACTCCACCCACTATCCAGATTACCTTTCTGTTTACGCTTTCAAGGGCATACCAAGTGCTGTTCACATTGGTTGCCTTCGAATCGTTAATGTATTCCACTCCGCCAATCTGAACTACCGTTTCTAGCCTGTGTTCTATATGCTCAAAGTCGGCCAAGGCATCGCGTACAGAATCACTATGAATACCGGCCGATCTGGCCGCTAAAGCAGAAGCCATAGAGTTGTAAGTGTTGTGCTTGCCTTGTAAAGCCAGTTCGTAAATGCTCATAGATTCGCCCTTTATTAGTTCTATTTGTATATGATCTTCTTGATAAAATGCCCCTATCTCCCCCGTTGGCGTTGAATTCAAACTGAAAGGAATCCGTTGGGCTCTCGTTGGCTGAGCCTGCATTCCCTTGAGCGTCCACTCATCGTCTGCGCAGTAGATAAAGCGGTCTTCTTCTGTCTGAAAAAGAGTAATTCTAAATTTGGAGGACATATAGTTCTCCATTTTGTATTCATACCGATCGAGGTGATCGGGAGTAATATTGGTTAGTATGCCAATGTTTGGACGAAAGCGTGCGGTATCGTCTAACTGAAAACTGCTGATTTCTAAAATCCACCAAGCATGGTCTTGTTCTGCTAGCAATCGGGCAAAGCTGGTGCCCACATTCCCTGCCAATCCTACGTCCCAGCCTGCCTTTTTAAAGATGTGATGGGTGAGTAAGGTGGTGGTGGTCTTGCCATTGCTGCCTGTAATACCTACTATTTTTCCAGTGGTATGGCGCGAGGCAAACTCTATCTCAGAAATAACCTCCGCTCCCTGCTCTTTCAAGCGAGCGATTAAGGCTATATTGGATGGAATACCTGGGCTTTTTACAACGTATTTCACTCCAAAAAAGAGCGCTTCAGTATGTTGCCCTTCTTCAAAGGGAATACCGGCCTGTTGCAATTCTTTTGCATAGATGGGCTTGAGTAATTTGCTATCGCTTACAAAGACTTGAAGACCAAGTTTTTTTGCCAGCAAGGCTGCACCCACACCGCTTTCTCCTCCACCCAAAACCAAGAGTTCCACCTTGTTCATCTCAGCTTAAGGGTTACAATGGTTAACACCGCCAGCATTATTCCAACGATCCAAAAACGGGTAACGATCTTAGATTCATGCAGTCCTGCTTTCTGATAGTGATGATGAAGCGGAGACATTCTAAAAATGCGTCTGCCTTCACCATATTTTTTGCGGGTATATTTGAAGTAGCTCACTTGCAGAACTACACTTAAATTCTCAACTAGAAATATTCCACAGAGAATGGGAATGAGTAGCTCTTTTCGGATGGCGATGGCAAAAACGGCAATGATTCCACCCAAACTCAAGCTGCCCGTATCCCCCATGAAGACCTGAGCCGGATAGGCGTTGTACCACAAGAAGCCTATGCAAGCACCTACGAAGGCAGCCATGAAGATTACCATCTCACCCGAATGAGGTATGTACATGATATTGAGATAGTCTGCAAACACAATGCTACCAGATACATAGGCCAATATGCCCAGGGTTGCACCAATGATGGCCGAAACCCCCGTTGCCAATCCGTCTATTCCGTCGGTTAAATTGGCTCCATTTGAGACGGCAGTAACGATGAAAATAACAATAGGGACAAAGAGTAACCACGACCATTTTACTGCGTCCTCTCCCAACCAACTCACAGCTTGAGAATAATCTAGTTCGTTGTTTTTGAGGAAAGGAATGCTCGTTTTGGTAGACTTATGCGCATTGTCGAACAGCGGCGCATCTATGGTTGCTCTGTTTGTGGTTTTCTCTTTAATAACTACATCAGGATGGAAGTACAACACCCCCCCCACAATGATCCCAAGTCCAATCTGACCTAGCACCTTAAACACCCCACGCAGGCCCTGTTTGTTTTTTCTAAAAACCTTGATATAATCGTCGAGAAACCCAATCAAGCCCATCCATAAAGTGCTGACAATAAGCAACAGTATGTATATATTGTCTAAGCGTGCAAAGAGAAGAGTTGGAATTAATATTGCCGAAATAATTAGCAATCCACCCATGGTAGGCGTTCCGCTTTTTTGCTTTTGTCCTTCCAATCCTAAATCGCGAATGCTTTCTCCCACCTGCTTTTTCAGCAAGTATTGAATAACCTTTTTGCCTAACAGCAGTGATACCAGGAGTGAGGCTATAATAGACATAGCCGCTCTAAACGTAATGTATTGAAATACGCCCGTGCCGGGTATATCGTAGTGTGTATCGAGGTATTCGAATAGATAATACAGCATTAGTCTTGACGTGTTTTAAAGGTTTCAGACAGTACTTCTAAATCGTCGAAAGGGTGTTTTACCCCTTGAATTTCTTGGTAGTTCTCATGTCCTTTTCCGGCAATTAATACCACATCGCCGGGTTCTGCCATCATTACCGCTGCCTTGATGGCCTGTTTGCGATCGCTGATTCGCAGAACCTGACTTCTTTCAGCCAAGTCTAATCCGGCCTCCATATCATCAAGAATAGATTCTGGATCTTCGTTTCTAGGATTATCTGAGGTAAAAATGCTTCGGCTAGCAAATTCTACGCAGACTTTGGCCATTTCCGGACGCTTGCCCTTATCTCGATTGCCACCACAGCCCACCACAACGATTAGTCTTTGTCCTTTATCAATAAGCTGTTTCAGCGTATATGCCACATTTTTAAGTGCATCGGGGGTATGCGCATAGTCTACAATACCGGTAATTTCTTTGGGCCCTTTGAGATACTGAAATCGTCCGTTTACGGGCTTGAGCAAGCTCATTGCAGAGAGTAACTCATGTCCGTTTGCCATCTTTAGTTGGATGGCAGCCCCGTAAATAGCAAGGAGATTATAGGCATTGAAATCACCAATGAGGGTAGACCAGAATTCTTCTCCATCGAAATCGAGTAGAGAGCCATTGAAGTGCATTTCAAGAATTTTGCCTTTGTAATCGGTTGGCGATTTAATGCCGTATCCGAATTGTTTCGCCCGAGTGTTCAGAAGCATGGTTTTGCCATGTCTATCGTCTGCATTGGTTAGGGCGAAGGCCGAAGAAGGCAACTCATCGAAGAGTTTCTTTTTGGCGTTGATGTATTCCTCGAAGGTGTGATGATAATCGAGGTGATCTCGTGAAATATTCGTGAAGAGTGCACCCGCGAGCTTGATGCCTGCCATTCTTTCTTGATGGATGCCGTGCGAGCTGGCTTCCATAAAAACGTATCTACATCCTGCTGCTTGCATCTTAGAAAGCAAAAGCTGCATTTGCAATGCATCGGGTGTAGTATGCGTGGCCTCTATTTCTTGTCTTTGAATTTTATTTACTACGGTAGAGAGCAATCCAGCCTTATAGCCTAGGTGGATGGCTAAACTGTGCAATAAACTGGCAACAGTGGTTTTGCCATTGGTACCTGTTACAGCTACTACCTCCATGGTTTCAGACGGATTTCCGTAAAAATTGGCCGCTATAATTCCGAGTGAACGTGCAGTATTCTTCACTTGAATTTGGGTAATGGAGACAGGAATACCCTCTTGCCATTCTTCTACCACTATGCCAATTGCTCCTTGGGCAATGGCCTGATTTATAAATGCATGTCCGTCTACCGCTGTTCCCTTCACTGCAATAAACAAACAGTCTTTGGCTACTTTTCTAGAGTCAAAAGCGAGAGTATGCACTGCCAATTGCAGCGAACCTTCAAGGCGCTCCATTCCGGCTTTGTATAGTATGTCTTTTAGTAGCTTCATCCGGCGTAAATTATTACGGTGGGTATGGTAGTAAGAGATTCTCCTGTGGCAGGCCACTGGCGCACTACCTTTCCAGAAAATCCTTCCAACTTTACTTTTAATCCACTGTTCTCCATGAGCTCAATGGCATCCATTAGTCGCATGCCTCTTAAATTGGGCATTTGCTTTTTCTCTAAACTTTTGGCTACGCTTTGCCGGCGTGTTACATCGTATGCGTACTGTGTGTTCTGTGGCTCGGTCCACTCAGGCGGACTCAACCTATGCACGGCCATGGCTACCTCCTTGAATACCGGACCCGCTACAGTTGCGCCATAATAGCCAATGGCTTTATCTGGCTTTTGAATGACAACAATGCAAGAGTAGGTGGGATTGTCTGCAGGAAAATATCCAACAAAAGACGATTGATACGACTGTCCTTCGGTTCCCAACCAATACTGACTTTGACTTGTTCCAGTTTTGCCAGCCATTTGAAAAAGAGCGTGCTTCAGACTTTTTCCAGTACCTCTTTCGAGCGCATTTTTTAGTAGACTTTGAAGTTGTACAAGAGTGCCTTTAGAGCAGATAGATGGATTGAGAATCTCGGGCTGAATGACTTCTACCGCGCTGCCCATTCTTTCAAAACGCTCTACAAATTGGGGCTTCACTAGTACTCCATCATTCGCGATAGCATTGTAATAGGCCAACAACTGTAGCGGGGTAAAACTCACCTCATAGCCAAACATCATCCAAGGCAGGCTGATTCCTGACCAAGACTTTTTATCGTTCGGATGCGGAATCTTGGGCAGTCCCTCTCCCTTAATATCTATACCCAAGGGCTTATTCATTCCCAAGGCATACAAACGATCCACAAATTGCTCAGGATTGCTTTTATACAAAGGATACAAAGCCTTTACAATACCTGTATTAGAGCTTTCTTCAAAAGCTTTTCCAAGGCTAATTATGCCATAGCCTCCTTTGCCATTTCGGTAATTGCTGTCTTCTACCCTTTCACCGTAAATGGTGTACAATCCGTTTTCTGTATTTACTTGGGTGGATGTATCTACCACGCCATCTTCTAAGGCCAGCATAAGAGCGATGGTCTTGAAGGTAGACCCAGGCTCAGTACTTTCCCAAACTGCATAATTGCGCTTCTCATAATATCCAGAGCCACTCGAGTTTCTACCCAAATTGGCGATGGCGCGCACTTTACCCGTTGCCACTTCCATCAGCACAACGCAACCGTGATCTGCCTTATAGTACTCGAGTGAACTCAGCAAGGCATCGTTGGCAATGTCTTGCAGTCGACTATCGATAGTGCTTACCAAGTCTAGTCCGTCTTGAGGTTCTTGACTGTAATAATCGGTTAAGGGTTTCCAGTACGATTTTGAGATGCGTTGTGCCAATCTAGATCCATTGGTGCCTTTCAGTTTAGAGCTGTAGGCTTCCTCCAAGCCCGTGCGTCTGTAGAGCTCATCAAACCCGATGGTTCTCTCGGCAATAGCTCCAAGCGGAAGCTTTCGGTGGTTCTTTTGATTGTACAAAAATCCGCCCTTATATCTTCCCTCCCTCAAAATGGGGAGAGCCCTTAACTGCTTTAAAGTTCCATGATCAACGGATGCTGAAAGCGTTACAAATCGGTCGCCCTGATTACGCGATGAGCGCAATAAGGCCTTCCATTGAGCACTCGACTTTTGTCCGATTAAATTGGCTAATCCCATCGACAAGGAATCCAATCCTTGGTTAAAAATTTCAGTCTTGGCGGTAGTTGGATCAATATGTATGCTGTACACAGCCATATTGGTTGCCAAGAGCTTTCCATCTGAAGAAAAGATGCTTCCTCTTCTTGCCTCAATCGCAATATTCTTAATTACCTCTTTTTCCGATTGAGCGCGCAGCTCTGTGCCTTCAAACCACTGAATCTGGACCAGTTTAGCCGCAATGAGTATCGCTAATACGATCAATGGCACAGAGAGCCAATACAGCCTATGGAGTATTTTTTTCTGTTCGCTACTCATCCGTCAAAACAATTTTGATGGGTGGATTTTCCTTGCGAACCAGTCCGAGCTTTTTTGCTCTATTAAGCACCTTGGTCTCTGAGCTCACCTCCATGAGCTTACTTCTGGTTTCTATGTAGTCGGAGTTGAGCTCCTTCATTTCATTGCGAAGCTTAGACATAGTATATACCTTGCTATCAGCGCTGTGCGAGCTATAAATAGAAATCACGGCCATACCGACTAAGAATAGAATAAAAGGATAGATAGAGCGCACGCTATCGTTCACCAGAAAGCTGCCCTGCACCAATTCGGCCAATGCCTTAGATATCTTTTCTTTTCTCTTCATTTCCAGAGGTCTACTCTTTCGGCCACCCTCAATCTTGCAGAGCGCGCTCTCGGATTGCGTGCTATTTCATCTTCAGACGGGTCAATGGTTTTCTTGTGAATGGGTTGGAAGCGAAAGTGTCTACGGCCAAAAGAATCTCTTTCCGCCTCATCCTCCATCCAGCCTTCTTTCACAAATCTCTTTACCATCCGATCTTCTA
>CALCFH010000516.1 GCA_937900215.1 uncultured Cryomorphaceae bacterium | reverse complement strand
AGGTAGAACAGAATAAAACTTTATGCTCTAAGCACAATGTTCCATTCTTTCTCTAGTTGTTTTAAGATTTGGTCAATATTCTTGTCAATTTCAACGTCTGTTAGTGTTTTAGAGTTGTCTTGAAAGATGAGTTTTACAGCATAAGAGACTGTGTTTGCTTGAAGGTTTTTTCCTTCATAGACGTCAAATAGACCTATGTCTTTCAACAGCTTTTTAGCTGTACGCAAAATAGTATTCTCTATAGATTCAAAAGGAACTTCCTTTGGAACCAAAAGAGCCAAGTCTCTTCTGACAGATGGATATTTAGGTATTTCAGTGGTTTTTACCTTTAGTTTTGAAGCTCTTTTAAGTAGTAAATCCCAATCTAATTCTGCATAGAATACCGCTTGGTTGATCTCCCAAGAATTCAAAAGTCTAGAAGGTAATTGGTACAAAGTGCCAATCCTTTTATTCGATGACCACCATTCTAAGCTTTGTCCTTCCATCTTTTGTTGGATGGATTCTAATCCGAGTGTGCTGAAAACACTTTCTACTCTTGATTTAAGAAAGTAGATGTCTTCTACCTTATAGTTTTGATTCCAATTTTCAACGGTTCCAGATCCGGTTTGCCAAAAGGCTAAAAATTCTCTTTCAGAGTAACCCTCTTCAGATTGATGATAGGTTCTTCCAAACTCATAAAAACAAAGGTCAAGTACTTTCTGATTTAAATTCCTTCGAATGGTTTCTAATCCATTGGGTAATGGACTGTTTCGCAATACATTTAAGTCCTGACTTAAAGGATTCAAGGTTCTAACTAGGTCTTCTGTTTTATAGTATGCTTCTTTGTGAAGTGAGTTGTGCATTACTTCTTGCAAACCTTTGGCTGTTAGCGCATTGGCTACCTTTTCTTTCTTCTGATAGTTTGGAAAGGCATCAAATTTCCCGGTAGAATAGCTGATTTTAGGAGGAAAGGGGATGTTATTTAGTCCATAAATGCGAAGTACTTCTTCTACGATATCTGCCTCTCTTGTTACATCAACCCGATAGGCGGGTGGCTTAAGTTGCAGAACATCATTGGTTTCGGCTAGTACCTTGATATCTAATAAGTTTAAAATGAACCTATAATCAGATTTTGCAATTTCATGTCCAATCAATTGGTTCATTTTGGCGTAGGATACACTCAGTTCATCGGGGGAGACGGGATTCTTTCCAGCTTCAAAGAGTTCTGAAGCAACTTGAGCTCCTGCAACTTCTTGCAGTAAAAGAGCTGCCCTCTGAATGGCATATAAACTCATGTCTGGATCTACACCTCTTTCGTAACGAAAGGAAGCATCAGTATTTAGGCCATGGCGCTTGGCTGTTTTTCGAATACGAACTGGATTGAAAAGTGCAGATTCTAGAAAGACTGAGGTAGTTTCGTTTTTAACGCCGCTTTTACTTCCGCCAAAAACACCCGCAATGCACATAGGATCTGATTCATTGCAGATCATTAAATCCATAGGATCTAAATTTCTTACTTTGCCATCTAAAGTTTCAAACACCTCATTTTCATGAGCTTGCCTAATCTTTACGGTATTGCCTTTTATGGCAGTTAAATCAAAAGCATGCAGAGGATGGCCGGTTTCATTTAATACAAAATTGGTTATATCTACCACATTATTAATGGGCTTGATATCAATAGACTTCAATTTGTCTTTAAGCCAATCTGGCGAAGGCTCCACTTTAATTCCGTCTAAAACCAAACCATAATATCGGATACATGCATCCTGATCTATGATCTCTAGCTTGATTTTTACCTCGGGCTTTTGAATGGTGAAATTCTGGACACTTGGGAGGGCTAATTCAGCCTTTATCCCCCTAAATTTCAATGCAGCGTGCAGATCTCTTGCCACACCGTAATGACTCATTGCATCAGATCTATTCGGTGTAAGACCTATTTCCATACAGAAATCAGATTCTAAGCCTAATGATTCAGCCAATGGCATTCCTACACTTGCATTTGAGTCAAGAATTAAAATTCCGTCATGGCTTTTCCCCAAACCCAATTCATCTTCAGCGCAGAGCATACCTTCCGAAACTTCGCCTCTAATTTTTCCTTTTTTGAGAAGGATGGGCTCACCTTCTAATGGATAAAGCGTAGTGCCAACAAGCGCTACAGCTACTTTTAATCCTTTTTCAACATTGGGAGCCCCGCAAACTATGGAGAGCAATTCGGCTTGGCCAATGGAGACTTTGGTACAATGCAATCGGTCTGCATTCGGATGTCTTTCGCATTCTATCACTTCACCAACAAAAACTCCTTTTAGTCCGTTTGGCACGCGAAAAACCTCGTGAATTTTTTCGGTTTCTAGTCCAATCTCTGTAAGGACATTTCCTAACTCAATCGGATTTAATTCAGTTTGTATGTATTGCTTTAACCAGCGGTATGAAATTCTCATGAAAATTGACCTAAAAGAAGTGGGCAAAGGTAGCAAAGACAAAGGATGCTATGCCGCTTATATTTGCCGTATGGGTATGAAGAAACCGGTTATTATTGAAGGCCTGTATTTGCACGCGGCTGCTGCCAAAGGCAATGCGATAGGTCGAGATTCAGAGGGAAGGGTAGTCTTTGTAAAAGGAGCCGTTCCGGGAGACACTGTACGCGTGCGTGTTGTTAAGAAAAAGAAGCAATTTATTGAAGCTAAGCTTTTGGAGGTAACCGAATTTTCTGAGCAAAGGGTTGCTCCACAATGCCAGCATTTTGAGCTTTGTGGTGGATGTTCATGGCAGAATTTGAAATATGAACATCAGCTTGAGAACAAATTTAATGAGGTGGTAAACAACCTTAAAAGACTAGGCCACGTGGAGCCTGAAGTGATTGAGCCCATCCTAGCGGCGCCAAAGAATTTTTTCTATCGGAATAAGCTTGAATATAGCTTTTGCGCAGAACGCTGGCTGACAGATGAGGAGGTAAAGTCGGATGAAAACTTCGATCGACGTGCTTTTGGCTTTCATATACCAGGGAGATGGGATAGAGTTTTTGAGGTTGAAAAATGCCTTCTGCAGCCTGATCCTTCCAACGCTATTCGCAATTTTATCAGTGTTTTAGCCAAGGAACACGATTGGACGTATTATCACCCTAGAGAAAAAACAGGATTCCTTCGCAGCTTAATGCTCCGAAATAATTCTAAAGGACAATTCATGATTGCCCTTCAGTGCTCTGAAGATA
>CALCFH010000515.1 GCA_937900215.1 uncultured Cryomorphaceae bacterium | reverse complement strand
TCCGATGTAATAGTTATTGACCTGACCATTAGCTACTTCATTATTGTTCAAGTTGAAAATATGCTTGTCATCAAAGCGCAGAATACTGTGAATATCTACTCCCAAAATATCGGCGATCTGTTGTAAGCGACCGAGAGTTACATTGGTTTCGTTGCGCTCTATTTTACCATACCCACTGAGGCTAATCTCCAATTGATCGGCCAGGTATTGTTGCGTATAGTTGCGCAACTCCCTCAACTTCCTAATGTTGTCCCCCACTTTCATCACGGTGTAAATTAGACACTCTGAGTGTACAAATATACACTTTCAGTACGTTCCAATGCCAAGTGAATGGGCTAATTTAGTGCTGTCGAATTTTCGACTAATCCATAACACATGAGAAAAGCATTTTTTGCACTTGCGTTTTTGTGCCTTCATTTAAGCACACAAGCCAACAACCTCTCGGTTTCCAATGTAGGAACAACCGGACAAGACATGGCCAACGATTTCACCTTGGTGGAATTTGACTTGAGCTGGGACAATTCATGGCGCCTGGGCGCTACCACCCGCGATGCCGCTTGGGTATTTGTAAAATTTCAAGTGGGGGTGAAAGACCCTGAGCTGAGCAATGCCAGCAGCAGCGGCACCACCGTAACGGTAGGCAGCACGGCCAACCTGCGGGTGGGCATGCCGGTGGTGGTTACTGCGGGTACAGGTACATTGGCCGCCAATACGGTTATAAGTAGTATCACCAATGCCACCCAGTTTGAGTTGAGCGCTGCGCCCTCGGTGGCGTTGAGCAATGCCACAATTGTCTGCCGCCGCATTTGGGAACATGCCACCCTCAACACCACCGCCGGCAATCATACCGCACCGGCTGGAAGCACCATAGAGGTGCCTTCTGATGGCGTTGGGGTGTTCCTCTACCGCTCGGCCGATGGGGATGGCACTTTTAGTGTAAGTGATGTACAACTGCGTTGGGAATACGGCAGCAATGGTGTTGCCGATGATGCTGTTTTGCAAATTCAGGTGTTTGCTATTGAGATGGCCTATGTGCCCCAGGGCAGCTTTGCGGCCGGTAGCGGGGGGGCAGAAAACTCCGCGTTCACCCTCACCACCATTAATACAGCAACGGCTACCACTGCACCTAGTGGTACAGGTAGTTTGGGTGGACAAGCGGGTGGTTACCCCACGGGGCAAACGGCGCCCAATGTGAACTGGCCCAATGGCTACAATGCCTTTTACTGCATGAAGTATGAAGTGAGCCAAGGGCAGTACCGCGACTTTTTAAACACCCTTACCTATGCGCAACAGGTGAGTAGAACCATTAATGCCCCCTCCAGTGCTGCGGGTACGGCTGCCCTGAGCAATGCCAACCGCAATGGCCTTGACATACAAACGCCCGGTGTAGCGGCCACTGCGGTGCCTGCGGTATATGGCTGCAATTTAGATGGCGATGGCAACTTCAACGAAAGCAATGATGGGGAATGGATTGCCTGCAATTTCCTGTCTTGGATGGATGGCTGTGCCTTTGTGCAGTGGAGCGGTTTGCGGCCCATGACGGAGTTGGAATTTGAGAAAGCCTGCCGGGGCGATCAGCTTCCTGTGGCCAATGAATACGCTTGGGGTACAACGGCTATTGCGGCTGCGGCCTATACCCTCAGCAATGCAGGGGCTGCTGATGAGGGCATTGCCACCAATTACAGCACCACCGATGGCAATGCGAGCTATATCACTACCGATGGCAGCCTAGACGGCCCGCTGCGCGGGGGCATTTTTTCGGCCAACGGCAGCAACAGCGGCAGAATAAGCGCAGGTGCAAGCTACTATGGCATCATGGAGATGAGCGGCAATCTGTGGGAGCGTACGGTAAGCATAGGCAATGCAGACGGTAGAGCTTTTACAGGCCTGCATGGTAACGGCAGTTTGAGTACAGCAGGCCATGCAACTACCAGCGCTTGGCCGGGACTTATCAGTGGCGAGCTGACAGGCGCTACGGGCGGGGGTTTTCGGGGGGGCGTTTGGCTAAGTAATGCAACGCTCATTCGTGTGTCCGACCGCACTAATGCGGCCAACACTGATACCGCTCGGAACTACGCTCGCGGTTTTCGTGGTATTAGGCTAGCTCCCTAGCCTGCCTTCTTTGAGCAGTATACGGTACAAAAAGCATTCAGAATATGACTACTATGAAAAGAACGCAAAAGAAAATCCATCTTCTCCCATTGGCCGCGCTGCTTGGGCTGCTGTTTCCATTGGGTATACAGGCCCAATACAGCGGGGGCATTGGCAAAGGCGATGCCCGCGCCCTGTTCCGGGGAACAGCCAACGGTCCGCAAATAATTACCCAGATGGTATTTACGGTCAACCCGCCAAGTGTTGGGCCTGCTCAATCTTTCCAGACCGCTGTTGAGTTGCGCGATGCTTCTGGTAATCTAGCGGTCTTCGCCAACGCCTCAGTATCTATGGCCATTGCCAATAACCCGGGCGCGGCAAGCTTGATTGGCAGCAATCCCGTGAATGCCATAGACGGCTTGGCCAACTTTAGTTTATCCATAGACGCGCCCGGGCTGGGCTATACGCTACAGGCTACTTCAGGTGCACTTAGCATCACTTCTACGGCTTTTAATGTGTTGGAGGATATAGACTTTGTGTACCAAGGCGGCAATGGCAAAGGCGATGCACGGGCTGCTTTTTACAGCAGCATCCAATACAATGGCAATTGGTTTCCTGAAAATCCTGATGGAAATACCACTGGAGTGATCACTGTTGAAACACTTTCCATTGAAAGCGGAGCCGCTTCACTGGCCAGCGCCACTAGCGCTCGCCGCGTAGAAATTGCCCCGGGGGCTTCATTGGAGGCGGCGAGCTTAAGCCTCACCGATAGTGTGTGGATACAGGCAGATGCCAGCGGTTATGGGCAATACAAGGGCAATGCCCAGAATATGCGCATGCAGCAGTATGTGGCCAATGCCGGCTGGCACAATATGGCCCTTCCGGTCAGCGGCAACCTCAGTCAGTTTGGTACAGTGAATACAGCATTGGACCCCAACACCCGCAATATCTACAGTTGGGACGAGGCAACGGGCAACTGGGTAGACCCTGTAGGGGCAGGTGATGGTTCGCAAGTGGCCAATAGCGCTGGTACGGGCTATATGGTGTACGTGGGCACCGATGGGGTAGCCTCGGCAGCCTCGGCGGTAGAAGTGAGAGGCGCTATGCTCACTTCAGCTACGCCGAGTGTGAGCAATGCGGGCACCTCCAACAATGCCAATCAAGATGGCTGGAATTTGATAGCCAATCCGTTCAGTTGTGGATTGGATTTCACCCAGCTCAGCCTGACCGATGTGGTGAACAGTTTTAGCATCTGGGATCCGGCAACTTCGCAGTACAAAGATTATTCAGGATTGGTAAGTGATATCGCCAGTGGGGTAATTGCTCCCATGCAAGCCTTCTGGGTAAAAGCCGATGGCAACAGTCCGAGCGTGGGCAGCATGGAGATGGCCAGCGATGGTACCGTAGGCAGCAGTCCTACCTTCTACAAGAGCCAAAATACCATAGCTGATCGCTTATTTGTAGCTACCTATCAGGGCAGTCAGCCGCACAAGCAAGATGAAGTACTCATTGCCATGGTGGCTGGTACGGGCGATGGTTTAGACCCCCAATGGGATGCTCCCAGCCGGATCAACGGAGGCAGCATGCCCACTTTGATGACGGTGGCGCAGGGCGATCAGCTGAGCCACAATGCCATAGACTATTCTCCCAACCACTTAAGGAGCAAGGCGCTGCCATTGCGGTTTGTGTCAAGCCAACAAGGAGAGATCTATTTTTTGGCCTTGTATGACAGCTTGCTTACCAACGCTTACCAAGTAGAATTGGAAGACCTGAAGCTGCGCAAGCGGCATGATCTCACCCTACAGCCTTACAAATTTGTACATGACGCCAATGCCGAGTACCGTTTTGTATTGCATCTAACGCCAGTGAGCACGGTAAGTGAAGGGCATAGCCATGCGCCCATCAGCCAAGGAGGATTTGGGTACGGCATCAATGGTGGCCAATTGGTACTCAAGCTAGACCGTCCTGTGGAAGAGGTAGAAGGCCGTTTGCTCAACCTCAATGGGCAGCAAGTGATGCGTTTGCGTTATCCGGCGGGCGTTGAAGAATATGCCGTAGGGGTAGACCAGTTGGCATCAGGCGTTTACCTGCTGCAATGGAAATCGTCACAGGGTGAAGAGGTACATAAAATTCTGTTGCCCTAAGGGCTGTAGCGCAGAAGTTGTGATTAGAAACAAACTAGGAAAAGCTTAATAAAAAAGATAAGGTGATGAAGAACAAGAAACTTTGGATTACCGGCGCGCTGTTGCTGTTGAGTCTGTGGACATGGGCGCAGCCCGGCCCTCCGGCAGATCCTACGCCACTACCTGGCATTGCCTGGTTGATAGCTGCGGGTGCGGCCTTGGGCGGCAAGAAGTGGTGGGACAAGCGAAAAGAAGGGCAGCCCCCTGCGTAGAGAATATTGCAGCACCAACGGCCATGTTCTCAATTTCCCTGGCCCTCAGTGATGAAGTTGGTGTATGCATTAGAGGGGGGCAGCCTACTGCCCTCCTTTTTCAAGAGCGAAGTGATCATTGTATCTGGATGAAAAGCTCAAGGTTGGAGACCTTGTATGTGGTGTGAAGAGGGTGTGAAGTACAGTAGCACCCTCTTTTTTTGAACCCGTTGAAAAGCAAAGTGCAATATGAATTCTGCGAATGATGGTGTTAACAAGCCCTTTTGTTCTGTGTCTACTCCATTATTTACACCAGAAAATTGGAAGGTACTTTTTCTGGGTAAACTGCTGTTGGGTTTGGAGTTCATCGATCAGCGGATACAGCAGGTTCAGCTAGATGATTGGGCCGCTTTTGAGAAGGTATTGGATGAAGAAACAGTAGATTATGCCTTGGTGATGCTCAAGCCACAGGAAGAGGAATTATGGTTGGAGCGCATGCAACGCTTGGAAAGCTATCATCTAGAAAAAGGCTTGTTGTTTGGCGTGGTACATCCCAATCAGGCATGGTCTGAGGCCCTCTTGAAAGAATTCCGCAGGCTGGCGGGTTATGCCTTTGGTGCGGCTGTGCACAGCAGGGCACAGATTTATTATAGCCTGAGCAATCTTTACAAAATAGACACCCATGCCGAGCGATTTCTCTTGGAGGGGCAATTGGTAGCAGATTCCCAATTGCGCAGGGCCATCCATGTGGTGTACCAACAAATGAATCGCTTTTATTTTATGCAACAGCGCAAACGGAGTCTGAGCCCACAAGAGCGGGAAGATTTTGCCTTGGTTTCAGTCAAATTGCGTCAAGCCATTAAAAAGCAGTGGCAAAAACAAGGCATTCCCTACCAGCGCATGGAGGATTTGGCTGCCATGGTGGGGGTAAAAGACACCTACTTTCTGCGTCATTGCTGGCAATGTTTTCAAAGAGAATGGCAGTTGAATAAGCCCAAAGAAACCAAGAAAAGTGTCCGCTAATAGTACAATGGGGCGAAGGAAGCGGAGAATGGATCATCAGGGTATATGGAAAATTGTCCCGGCCTGAACTCCATGCCAATGAGCGGATCCGGGTAGTGGAGTATGTAGTATGGATAGAATTTGTGCGCGATTGCTTAACCCAAAGCACCGGCTTTATGGTTTATAACGGTAGGATGATCTCTTCCCGTCCGGTAAATACACAACGCAGGTTACAGCGTTTGGCTCAAATAGCCCAAGAGCGCAATCTTTTATGGGCCTATGTACAGCCATCCCAACAACAGTCTCTTGAACCCAATGGCCACCTAGCCTTACCCGATGGTTGTTTGCTGCTCTTCGGCCAAGTAGAGAATAGCGTACAAGACGTTTGGTGGATGCTAAAGAATGCCTGTCCGTCCCTGAAATAGGTTGACCGATTAAAAGGGGTCACGGGATTTTTGTGGGGAGTAGCGTAGGTTTGGGAACAAAATGAGATGTTGGTAATAAGCGTAGAAGCATTGCGTCACGTGTTTCCTGAGCAGTTATTGGAGCACTTTGATTTGGTGGGAAGCCAAGTGAAAGAGGATAAAGAATCGATTGATGGGATATTGGAAGTGACCTTTGAGGAGAAGTCTGTTCCACCGGAAGGAGGATTAGAGGTGTGGGAGTCAAAGGGATTTTACAGTGCACGCATACAAGACTTTCCTCTTCGTGGCAGGCCTGTGTTTTTGATACTCAAGCGTAGAAGGTGGCGTCATAAGGAGACGGGTGCTAGTGTATCTAAAGAGTTAGGGTTTATAGCAGAAGGGTCACGGTTTACTAAGGAAGTAGCCGCTTTTTTTAAAGAGATTGGTCGATACCCGTCTTGAGCCTATCAGCAACATAGCCTTCCACCTTGGTATCAAAGCAGATACCCTGCGTAGGCAATACAAGAAGCACGAGAGTGGTTTTGAGAGCTGGGATCAGGCATCCCATGCTCAGCAGTATCTGACCTACCCTGAGAACCTATCCAGACACTTGGCTATAGATGAAGTGAGTTTATCCAAGGGAGAGCTCTACACCATACTGAGCTCAAGAGATAAGAAAGGTAGAAAGGGGAAAATGATTGCCTGTGTGGCCAGTACCAAAGCCGAAGAGATTGTCAAGGTGCTAGAGAGACTCCCTTTAAAAGAGCGCATGAAGGTCAAGGAAGTAACTCTAGATATGGCCTCTACTATGATCAAAGCTACTAGTATGTGCTTCCCCAATGCCACTCTTGTTGCGGATCGCTTCCACCTTGTTAAGCTAATCAGTGAGGCCATGCAGCAAGTACGCATAGATCAACGCTGGACAGAGATTGATAAAGAGAACAAGGCTATACTCTATGCTCACAGCAAGGGAAGAAAGCATCAACACACGATTCTAAGTAATGGAGATACTTTAAGACAGCTCCTGGCTCGATCTCGATACCTTCTGTTCAAACTTCCACATCAATGGACCTTGGATCAGCAAAAAAGAGCCGTGCTGCTTTTCAAACTCTACCCAAACATTAAAAAAGCATACGATTTACACCTAGCATTTAGAAAGATATTCAATCAAAAAGAGGGCTCTAAGGCCAATATTGACCTGACTCTTTGGATTACAGAGGCCACACAAAGTGGTATCCACTATATGGCTGCTGCAGCCACCTCTATCCTGCATCACAAACAACGCATTCTTGCCTTTTTCAATAACAGAGCTACCAACGCACATGCTGAATCCTTGAATGCTCAAATCAAGCTCTTCAGAGCTAACTTAAGAGGTGTCAAAGACACTAAATTCTTCCTCTTTAGACTTTCTAAAATCTTTGCCTAATTCTTCATTCTCCCCATAAATATTCGTTGATCCAAAATTTGCCTAGCTCAAACTCGATCTCATAGAGGGAATATCGAGGCCAATCTTCTAAATCACATAGATTTTATTCAACACGCTATTGAATTGGATTCTGATCTGATTGTATTTCCGGAACTATCCATTACTGCCTATGAGCCAGAATTAGCCAAGGAGCTCGCAACCCATTATAATAGTCCTCTTTTTAATTCCATTCAGAAACTCTCAGACCAAGGCGAAATAAGCATTGGCATGGGAATGCCCACTCTCTCTGCCGATGGTATTCATATAAGCATGCTCATTTTTCAACCCCTTATGGCCAGAACGGTCTATTCTAAACAGCTGCTTCACACCGATGAACTCGCCTACTTCTCTGCAGGCAAGGAGCAAAGGTTTTTGGATATAAAAGGAAAGAAAATCGCTGTCGGCATTTGTTATGAAACGCTACAAAGAGAACATTTCATCCAGGCCAAAAAAGGTAGAGCCGATATCTATATTGCCAGTGTGGCAAAACCACTTCATGGAATACAAAAAGCCTATCAACACTTTCCTAGAATAGCAAATGAATTCAATACGCCCGTTTTAATGGCGAATTCCATTGGTTTTTGTGACAACTTTTTAGCAGGCGGACAAAGCGCAGTTTGGAATCAGAAAGGTGAGCTATTGCAGCAATTGGATGGACAAAACCAAGGCTTATTACTCTACAACTCCGAACTCGAGAGCGCGCAAGTCCATCTGCTTTAATCGCTTTACATCAGCATTGCGCTTAGAAATTCCCTCCATCCAAGCTTCTTTCCAATCAAATTGAGATAATATACCAACGCGCTTTTAGGATGTTATCCTTCCCCTAGCCCATTGCCTTCTTCATGAAGAATCCAAAGCCAAGACCAGCAAGAATCCAAATGGGAATACCTATTAAGGCACTGCTGAGCGTTAAGGGCTCACTAAATAGTATGGGAGACAAAAAGTTCATATACAGGTACATAAACAAACCATAACTCAACCCAATTTTTACCCAACCTCCTCCTGAATACGGATTGCTCATAGCGTCGAAGTTGAGACTTTGAAATCTCTTTGGCTGCCTATTCATCCATCTTTCTCTACTTCTCTCATT
>CALCFH010000514.1 GCA_937900215.1 uncultured Cryomorphaceae bacterium | reverse complement strand
TCACTGTCTAACTCAATTCCTCTTCTAGCCATCATCTTCTCCGCTGTTTCCATGGCCTTTTCGAATCGATAGGGTATTAATCCTGAGGCTCCTCCCCAGCTAAACGAAGGGATATAATTTCTTGGAAAGCCTGATCCGAATATATTGCTTGATACGCCCACTACCGTGCCCGTATTAAACATGGTATTGATTCCGCTCTTAGAATGGTCGCCCATAATTAAACCACAAAACTGCTGGCCGGTTGCTATAAATCTCTTTTCAACATAGCTCCAGATCTTCACCTCATCGTAGTTGTTCTTGAGGTTTGAATTGTTTGTGTCGGCACCAAGATTACACCATTCACCTAATACTGAATTGCCTAAGAATCCGTCGTGCCCCTTGTTTGAATAACCAAATAGAATAGAGTTATTTATTTCTCCACCTGCCTTGCAGTAAGGCCCTAAGGTTGTTGCTCCGTATATTTTAGCTCCCATTTTAAGCTGACTATGCTCGGCTAGAGCAAGCCCTCCTCTAATCATACATCCTTCTAGAATTGAGGCTTCGTCTCCTATGTAAATTGAACCGGTAGTTGCATTTAAAATGCTCGCTTCAACAGAAGCCGTAGGCTCAAGGAAAATCCTTCCACCTAAAACCGTATTGCTATTTGAAATTTCGGCACTTTCACGCCCTTTTGTCAGGCGATCAAAATCATGCTCTAGCTCTTCTCCATTTTCTGAAAACAACTGCCAAGGAAAACTACAAAGCCTAAATTTTCCGGAAAACATCAATTGTTCCACCCCATTGGGTAATTCTGAGTCAATCCAAGATTGAGTAGACATAAATCCAAGTATTGAATTGTTCGCCACTAGGGCTTGTCCATCTTCCAAATCCACCAAAGCATCAATTAATTCTGGATTAGGACAAAGCCCCCCATTCACATAAAGATTCAGACCTGAAGGTTGGTGAGGATATTTCTCTTGTAAATACTCTACTGTTCGGAAGCTGGGATGAGTACCCATGTCTTTCTCCCATTTTTCTGAAATACTTAGAATCCCCCATCTCAAAAGACCCATAGGCCTCGTGAATGTAAGAGGGAGTAGTTGATCGCGCTCCTTACCGTCGAAAAGTATTATGTTCATATTTTGAAGATTGAAAGGGTGTAAAATAGAAAAAGCCTCTCAAAGTGAGAGGCTTTTTCTATAATCAAATGTCGAAAATTACTTTGAGAATTTCGAGTAACGATTTCTGAATTTGTCAACACGACCTGCCGTATCGATTAATTTCTGCTTACCGGTATAAAACGGATGGCTAAAACCAGAGATTTCCATCTTGATAAGTGGATACTCAACTCCGTCTACTTCTTCGGTGTCACGCGTATTAGCGCAAGAGCGTGTGATGAATTGGTCACCTGTTCCCATGTCTTTGAAAACGCAGAGGCGATAATTGCTAGGGTGTATGTCTTTTTTCATTTTTGTGTGTAAGCTTAGGATTTTGCCCAAGTCCAATACTAAAAGGGGTGCAAATATAGTTCTATTTCAACTTAAAGCAAACATATCAAATGACATTTAAACAGTCACTAGATTTGCACCCCATGCGAAACATTCTTTTTTTAGGTTTTCTTATTCTTTTGGTATCGGTTTCTTGTAGAAAAGATCCCGTTGAAATCAGAAACGCCACTGAGCTCGAGTTCTCACAAGATACCGTTTTTCTAGACACTGTTTTCTCAACAATTGGCTCTTCTACTCGAATCTTAAAAGTCTATAACCGAAGCAATAACGATGTAAAAATTCCGGCAATACGTTTCGGGAAAGGCACCTCTTCGTACTTTAGGATGAACGTAAATGGCATTTCTGGCAAGGAAATTTTAAATACTGAGATCTTAGCTAAAGACAGTCTCTATATTCTTTTGGAAGTAACTGCTGATGTTCTGGGTGCCTCTGAGTTGCTCTATACGGATAGCTTAGTATTCAATTTAGAAGGCAATAGTCAAGATGTAAAACTGGTAACGCTGGCGAAAGATGCTTTCTTCCACCTTCCTAACCAGACCGATACTTTGGGTAATTTGATACTTCGTTACAAAGTAATTGCCAATGACACTTCCTGGTCAAACAGCAAGCCTCATGTTGTGTATGGATACATTCTGGTAGCTTCGAATGCCAAACTTAGCATACCGGAGGAAACCCAAGTGCATTTTCATTCTGGTTCAGGAATTATTGTCGCTGGAAGCATTGAGGTAGATCCTTTAGGACTCTCAACCTATGACCGACCAGTTGTTTTTCAGGGAGATCGATTGGAGCCTTGGTATGAAGATGTTCCTGGACAATGGGGAGGTTTGTTGGGTGGAATTCTTCTTTTGGGAGAGAGCACCAATAATATCATTCAAAATACCATTATAAAAAATGCCACTATTGGCTTAAGGATCGACAGTAACAACACAGGAAACAGCAATGTGAGCCTTAAAAATCTGAGAATTTACAACTCATCTCGTGTTGGTTTGTATGGTGGATTTGCCCATCTGCAAGCTGAAAATACTGTTGTGGCAAATAGTGGGCTGTACAATCTCTACGTTTTAGGTGGAAGGTATCGATTCATACATTGCACTTTTGCCAATTATTGGCCTTTTGGAACCCGTAACACTCCGTCTATTGGTCTTTTCAACTTCTTTGAAGACGGAGAAGGCAACCGTAGAACTAGAGATGTAATTGACTGTTATTTTGGAAATTGTGTTGTTTATGGCAGCCAAAACTCCGAAGTTGTAATCGGAGAGGAACTAACAGGGCTAATGAATTACAAATTCAACTCGGCTTTGTTGAGAATAGAACCACAGCCAGAAGACAACAGTTATGATCTGACCGATTTAAATCGTTTTGAAAATATATTTATAAATCAAGATCCAAACTTTGTAAATGTGTTGCGCAACAACTACGATTTGGATACACTGTCAAACGCAATGGACAGAGCGAACTTAATTGATGGAGCCCTTGTGCCCCTTGATATCAAAGGGCAGTTCAGAAGCTTTAACGGAATTCCCGACTTAGGGGCTTATGAAAGAATAGAGTAAAACCTAAATGCGCTTAATACTGCACCCTATTTGCTTTGTTTCAGCTGGATTTGGTGTCTTGCCTGCCATCATATTCACAATTGCGTCTTGCAGGTAGAATTTCTCCGCTTCTTTGCTCTTATTCTCATATTTGTCGTTGATACTTCCCATGTAAATGAGTTTCATTTCTTTGTCAAATAAATATACATGCGGTGTTGTCTTTGCCCCAAAAGCATTGGCCAACTGACTTCCCTCATCAACCATATAGGGTGAATTATAAGCCATTTTCTGAGCATGCGTTTTCATTTCCTCTAATGAATCGTCTCCTTCCCTCTTAGCTTCATTGCTATTAATCAACACCATACCAATTGAATTTCGTTCTGCAATTTGCCCTAGAAGTGGATATTGATCTTCCCATCCTATTACAAACGGACAAGTATTACAACTGAAAATGACCAATAGGCCATTGTCTTCTTTAAGATCACTGAGGCTGTAATCTCCTCCTGATATATCTCTCATCTTAACATCTGATAAGGGAGCTGAATCTCCTATACTCAATCCTTGTAAAGGAATCTTAAAAGCAGACAACACTATGCATGCGGCCAAGATGGCCATTGAAAAGTACTTTTTCATTCTAATCTCATTTATTATACTACAACAATGGTAATTAAAAAGTTTAAGAAAAAAAGAAGAGCCTTCCAACAAATCGTGGAAGGCTCTTTATAAAGGCGCTCGATAATGAGGAACTAGCAACACATTTCTGAAATTGCCAAATCTCCTCAAACTACATTTTTCTTCTCACCAACGTCATTTCATCAATTAAATGTTTTGCCCCAGCATATTTATCTATGATAAATAGTGTGTAACGGATATCAACACTAATGGTTCTTTGAAGATTCTCTTCAAAGAAGATGTCTCCACTCATGGCCTCCCAGTTGCCATCGAAAGCAGTTCCTATAAGTTCTCCGTAGGCGTTAATGACTGGGCTTCCGCTGTTTCCTCCTGTTATATCATTATTGGAAATAAAGTTTACAACTAGGTCACCATTGCTATCTGCATAAGGACCATAATCTTTTGCTTCGTACAACTCCTTTAACTTTGAAGGAACCACAAACTCATCATTCAAAGGGTCTTCTTTCTGCATTATTCCTTCAATAGTGGTTATGTTCTCGAACTTCATTCCGTCTTTCGGTGCATAGCTACCTACCTTACCATAAGTTACTCTCATTGTACTATTTGCATCTGGAGAGAATTTCTTGTTTGGCAACATTTCGCGAATACCCGCTGTAAATAGACGATAGCCTTTGTCTAGCATTTCTTGGGCATCTTGAGTTCCTTCGCCTCCATTTCTGTACAAGTCGTAGGCTTCTGCAGATATCTCCATCATAATATCCTTCCCTAGCTTGTCAAAATCCGGATTCTCAATGGCAGCCATCAATTTTTCTTTTGATGCCAAAACAGATTTTTTCCAGATCTTATCTGTCAATTTCTGCATTTTTCCATTGTACTTTTTAATGAACTCAGGTTGGTTTGCCTTGTCAATATCATCTGCATACAATTGAAACAATTGAGTCATTAGTTCTTTTTCCAATGGAGCATGATAATCTTTAAAAAACTCTTCGGCCATTCCTGTTAAAGCCGGACGAAGGCGCTCTCCCATTTGCTGAAATTTCTCCTCTGCCGCTTTAATCTTCTCTGCATCTTTCGTTTTCTTGGCATTTTTCACTTCATCAGCACTCGCCTTCCAAGCATCAAAAGACCTACCCATTCTCAATCCAAAAAGAACCATACTTGGACCTAAAAGGATAGCCTCTCGGTTGTACACCTCAGAAACGATAAAAGGATCTGTTTTAGCATAACCTTGAGTGAACATATTCAACACCTCGCCATATTCTTTGGTGCGTGTTGCATCTGCCTTTACCCAAGCATCAAATTGATTCTCAAGCTTTTTCTTCTTATCAAAAACCTTGTTATTCTTTAATTGCTCCGTTTGACCGATATAATACTTCCAGTAATTGGCTGTGCTGGCATAATTTGAAGCATACTGAATGCGGACCTTCGGTTCTGCCTCCATGTACTTGCGCATGATAGCAAGTTTTAGGTCTCTAACACGCACAACGGAAGGGTTATACTTGTCAATGGCTTGTTTCACACCTGCCGAACTCAAATAGCGGTCTGTAGAACCAGGAAAACCAAATACCATTGAGAAATCGCCTTCCTCAACTCCATCCATGTTTACAGGTAAAAAGTGTCTCGGTTTCAATGGAATGTTGTCTGCACTGTAGTCTGCTGGCTTGCCATCAGCACCTGAGTAAATTCTGAAAATAGAAAAGTCTCCAGTATGTCTAGGCCACATCCAATTGTCTGTATCTCCTCCATACTTTCCAACCGAACTAGGTGGAGCACCAACTAGACGAACGTCTTTATAGGTTTCCATAACAAATAGATAGTATTCATTCTCATGGAAAAAAGAACGAACAAAGCCGTTGTAATGTGTGCCTTCTGTAGCGGCTGCAACCAAGGTTTTGCCAATTTCTGCTGCTTTGGTAGCGCGCTCTTCCTCAGACATTTCCTCAGTTAACTCAGCATTTATTTTCGCTGTAACATCTTCGATGCGCACCAAAAAAGTTGCTGTTAGACCCTGATTTGGAAGCTCTTCGGATTTGTTCATTGCCCAGAACCCGTCTTTCAAATAATCATTCTCAACTGAACTGTGCGTCTGTATCGCATCGTAACCACAGTGGTGATTGGTTAAAAGAAGACCTTCTTGTGAAATCACTTCAGCCGTACAAAAGCCTCCAAGTGACACAATTGCATCTTTTAGCGAAGACTTATTTACACTGTACATTTCCTCGGCACTAAGCTTAAGACCCAGCGCTTTCATATCTGAATAATTTAAATTGGCAAGGAAATGTGGCAACCACATACCTTCATGTGCCGAAAGTTGCAAGCTCATCAAAAGAACTGCAACTAGACGTATCATTTTCTTCATAGAATAGTTTTAGAAAGTGGCAATAATAACTCAAAAGAAGAGAATGAATGGCAAATCATTCTCTTTATTCTTTGCTTTAACCTGATTTTTACAGTTTTGTAGGTGTTTAGAATCGTTTGGTATACTTATGACAATAAGGCGTCCCTCCTTTTATGTCGTAATAATCTTGATGATACTCTTCAGCTGACCAAAAAACATCGAGTTCTAAAACCACGGTTGCGATTCTATTTCCTTTCGCTTCTAGCAGTGCTATTAACTGCTCTGAAATTTGTTTTTCCTCATTTGAGGAGTAAAAAATAGCTGAACGATATTGCGATCCGATATCCGGTCCTTGTCCGTTCATTTGGGTAGGATCGTGCGTCTCAAAAAAAGTACGGGCCAGTGTTTCGTAATTTACTTTAGAAGGATCGTACACAATTTCAATAGCTTCATAATGTCCCGTACGGCCAGTGCAGACCTCCTTATAGGTTGGATTCTCCACACTTCCACCCGTATAGCCAACAGTAGTTGATATTACTCCATCTATACGTTTCATATAATACTCTGTTCCCCAGAAGCATCCAGAGGCAAAGACCGCCTTTTTCGTAACAACGTCATTCATATTCACTAGTTCGTTTTTAGGTTGTTGAGCACAAGAATGGAAAAAACCCATTGTTGTCATTAAAAAAAGAAATGCTCTCATTATTGATTATTTTGTACTTCAAAGAAAGAACACTCAATACTCCAAAAAAGGTCGTTCAAGCGACTCATTTCATCAATCGAATCATGCTTTCGGCAATCTGAACCGCATTCGTAGCCGCTCCCTTCCTTAAATTATCTGCAACTATAAATAGATTCACTGCCTTGGGATTAGAATGATCTAGCCTAATTCTTCCTACAAACACTTCGTCTTTGTTCTTGGAATAAAAAGGCATAGGATACACTTTATCCGAAGGACTATCTAAGACTTCCAGCCCAGCAGAAGATGTTAATATTTGTCTAATTTCAGAAACATCTGGAATTTCTTCAAATTCAATATTCACGCTCTCGGAGTGGCCTCCGGTAACAGGAACTCGCACCGCAGTTGCACTTACTCTAACAGAAGAATCTCCCATAATTTTAACCGTTTCATGAGTTAGCTTCATTTCCTCTTTTGTATAATCGTTATCTAAAAAGACATCGCATTGAGGGATCAGATTTAAGTCGATCTGATATGGGTAAACCTTAACCGATTCCTCTCCTTTTCTTTCCGCCTCCATCTGCTCTACGGCTTTATATCCAGTTCCGGTAATACTTTGATAGGTAGAAACGATAACCCTCCGAATTCCATACCTTCTATGCAAAGGCTCTAACACCATAACCAACTGAATTGTAGAGCAATTCGGATTTGCAATAATTCTATCGTCTTTAGTAAGGAGGTGGCCATTTACTTCAGGAACAATCAATTTAACCGAAGGATCCATTCTCCATGCAGATGAATTATCAATTACCGTAGCCCCGGCTGCAGCAAATTTTGGTGCCCATTCCAGCGAAACGTCTCCACCAGCGGAAAAGAGAGCTATATCTGGCTTCCGATTCAAAGCATGCTGAATAGAAATAACTGTCAATTGTTGCTCTCCAAAATCAATTTTTTTTCCAATGCTATTCTCAGAGCCTACCATAAGAAATTCTCTTGCAGGAAAAGAGCGATCATACAGAATTCGTCTCATTTCTTGACCAACCATACCAGTTGCGCCTACTATTGCTACAATCATTGTATTGATAAATAGATTTACAGAATGAAACCCATCATTCTATTATTTACTTTTATTTCTGCCACTGCACAAAACCAATGGAATCAAGACTTTATAAGTCCGTTTTCCTTTTCAGAATTCGCTATTCAAGGTGATACACTGGATTTCCAAGTCGATTCTGCCAACACACTAAAACTTCAAGCACTCCCACAAACCCACTCTTCCTTTCTTGCCTTCCCTTCTTCAAGCAATCATCTTGCAAGCTATGAATTTGATCTGAGCTTAGGCTTTAATCCCTCCTCTTCCAACTATGCAAAAGTATTCGTCTGGTCGGATGATGCAATCCCTTCTCAAGCCAATAATGGCGTTTATGTATCTATCGGCGGTAGCACAGAGGATAGACTTTCACTTTATGGCCTATCTCAGGGTCAAAGTGTTTTGCTGGTTGAATCGAACGCAGACTTTCTAAACGAATCTACATTGCAATTGCGAATTAAGGTAGAGGTGGATAGCCTTGGGAATTATCACCTTTGGGCAAAAAAAGAAATTGACTCAAATCAATATCTAGGCAATGGCTTTTTTTATTCTCAAGCACCCTCTCATTTCTTTACAATAGAATGTTTCTACACCGCCACTCGATCGGACAAATTCACAGTTGATCAAATTTCAGTCAACGGTAATCAGTTAGAAGACAAGGATGG
>CALCFH010000513.1 GCA_937900215.1 uncultured Cryomorphaceae bacterium | reverse complement strand
TACTTGATTTTGCGGGATTATTGTTGCTAGGAATTGAATACGCCGTAGTATTAGGAATCATTGGTGGCCTGCTAAACCTCATTCCCTATTTGGGAGGTCTAATAACTATGTTGCTCTTTGCTGGCATTGCTTTGTTAACCAAAGCGCCCATCTACGCTCTCTATGTAATTCTCTTGTATGGAGTTATTCAATTTATCGATAACAATCTGATTGTTCCCAAAGTACTCGGTTCAAAAGTGAAACTGAATGCACTCATCTCTGTATTTGCTGTAGTTGCTGGAGGCATCCTTTGGGGTGTGCCAGGCATGTTTTTATCCATTCCATTGGTTGCCATTGTTAAGCTCATTTTCGATCACTTTGATTCTTTGAAGCCATGGGGTTTTTTAATGGGCGAGCCAGGTGAATTAAGCGGAATTATTACTAAAAGTACAGTTAAATAATAGAGGCCGATTTACATCCAGAGTAGGGTTGGAAGGCATTATCATGTATTACTAAGTAAATTGATTCAGTCTCAAGAGCTAAACGAAGAGGTATAAATGAATCCATATTTCTTGTCTACTCTTGAATATCGTTTATAGCTATGAATAAAGAGTGTCATAAGGGAGAGAGCCGAATAAGTCTAATGAAATAGACGAGTGAATGAGTTCCTTGGCACATATTCTTTTCTCTTTTCTACTTAACCGATATCAAAATCAAAAACACCAAGACCTTCTTTAGCTGATTTCTTTGGCTGCAAACGTCTCGTTCCACACTTTCTTTATGAGCCAGTGAATTTAAACTATGTAATGAATAGTAGAAAGTAAAAGTAGAGCTGTGCTGCCTAGTCGGCTTGCTTAATCAAAGGGGCAACTTCTTTTCCAATTAATTCTATTGCATCGAGAACTTGTGTATGCGTAAAGCCCATATCCATCTGAAAACTGAAACTTGAAATTCCTCCCAAGGCCGCTCCGTGCCGAATAATTTTTGCCGCTACCTCTTTAGCATCCCCAATTACAATGGCACCCAACTCTCCCGTTTGAGATTCAAATCTATTTCTATTTGTAGGTGGCCAAGCTCTTTCTTTCGCAATTTGGTTCATCATTTTCTCATAACCAGGATAAAAATTATCTAAGGCCCTCTCTTTCGTATCGGCCACATAGCCAAGCGAATGAAGCCCTACCCTAAGCTTTTCGGGAGCATGGCCCGCCTTGGCTCCTGCTTCGCGATAGAGATCTACCAAGGGTCTAAAGCGATGGGTCTCACCGCCAATTACGGCAACCATCAATGGCAATCCCAACCTACCCGCTCTTTCAAAGGAAGAAGGGGTTCCTCCCACACCGATCCAAATGGGTAAAGGGTCTTGAAAGGGTCTTGGATAAATGGCTTGGTTTAGTAAAGAGGCTCTGTATTTTCCAGACCAAGAAACGCTTTCATGTTCTCTGATCTTTAGAAGTAATTCTAGTTTTTCAATGAACAACTCATCGTAATTCCGAAGGTCTAAGCCAAAGAGTGGAAAAGCATCTGTAAATGATCCACGGCCTGCAACTATTTCTGCACGACCCTTTGAAATGAGATCGAGCGTTGCAAATTCTTGGAATACGCGCACTGGATCGGCAGCACTTAAAACGCTTACGGCACTTCTGAGCCGGATGTTTTTTGTGCGTGTAGCAGCAGCGGCCAAAATCACAGTGGGTGCAGAGTCTAAAAAATCGCGTCGATGATGCTCTCCAATGCCAAAGGAATCTAGACCTACTTCGTCGGCAAATTCAATTCTCTCCAAGAGCTCTGCAATAGACAGTGCATCGGCTTTGGGATCTCTTTTGGCATTCTTTTGAGGGGATACAGCAAAGCTGTCTATTCCAATTTCCATATTTTTTTTAAAGTGCCTGTTGAAACAGCTCTATTTTTTTATTCAAGTCGGCATTCAAGACTTGATCCTTTAATCCTTCTTGCGTGAAATTTTGATGAAAACGAGGCAATGAGAAGTCGGCAATAACATTGCCACCAAAGTGAGGCATTAAGGTTTTTATAGTGTTCAGCACACTCATTGCTCCTCTCCCTCCTGGCGAAGTGGCCAATAAGAGCATGGGTTTCTTTTGCCAAAAATCTTTGTCTATTCTTGAGGTCCAATCCGATAGGTTTTTAAAGGCGGCAGTAGGCATTCCATTGTGTTCGGCTAGAGAAAGAACAATACCATCTGAATGGGTGATGAGCTGCCTAAATAGTTGAGCATTTTCAGGAATACCATTGCGTATTTCTAGGTCAGGACTGAACAAGGGCAATTCTAATTCATTGAGATCTGCGATTTGAACATGTGCATTTTTTACTTTTTTAGCCACATAAATGGCCAGTGTTTTATTGATGGATTTACTGCTGTTGCTCGCACCAATAGCGACTATATTTTTCATTTTAATTCTAATTAGGTGTTCACTTTTTGGGTTGAGGGTGGATATTCTCTTTCCTTTTCAAAGGGGAGGAAATTGCATCTAGATTACAGGATTGACTCTTATATCAACGGTTTTCTACTTAGAGCCCAATGCCCAGAACCACCCAAAGGTAGAGTCTATTTATTCTGACGAAGTTTCTATCCACCTAATTGAGCACAAAGCAAGACTAGCTACTTATGCTTTGCTTTTATAATAAGCGTAAAAGCTCAATAAAATGGCGGAGCCCGAGACTAGGGTCATTAATGTTCCAGGAAGAAAATGCACAAAGCCACCTAAATCTAAGAAAAGGAAGTAGCCCAGATCTGCCAAGCCTCCGCAAATAGCAGCCAAGAAAATAGCATTCCTATTTCCTTTCCAGATATAAAAGGCACTCATAAAGGTGACCAATCCAATCCACAATAAATTAAAACCGTGTTGACCAATCACAGCGGCCGTGGCGGAATGATAATCCATTTTTAAAGTATTGGGATCTACTGCATCCGCAATCCCTGAGATGGATGCAGCCGTATCGCCTGACAGTATAAAATGGAGAGTAAATGCGCCTGCAAGAATATGAACGAGGCCCCATATTATCCATAATACAGAAGAGATTCTAAAAAGAGGTTTGTAGTTGCTCATTGTGAAGTTAGGTTAAAACCAATGTCATAAAGAAAAGCGGATGACATGGTTTTTAAAGGTGCTACAAACCTATAGCCTGTTGATTTCCCATGCATTAATCTATATTAAGAACAGGAAACGAAAGGAGGCTAGTTTTTTTGGAGACGAAGTCTTTTGGCGTTGCTTAGAGCTTCGGGAGTGATGCCGAGATAAGATGCAATCATTTTTTGAGGAACCCGTTGGACAATATTCGGATAGGTTTTAATGAAATGCTCATATCGCTCTATGCCCGATGCGCTCATAAGCATGATGATTCTATTTTGAAGCACCGCCATTCGCCGAATCAGTTTTTGAAAATCAGGCTGTGATTCACTTTCCTTTGGCCTTTGAATTACAATGGAGTCTTCTAAGGCATCAATAAATAAAACGGCTGCTTCGTTCGTTGCAACATTATCTGCAAGAATCCAAGACTCAGAAGCGAACATATAAATATGCTCTTTTCCTTTTTCGTCTATCGTATACCCTCGCAGCAAACCCGACTCAACCTCATACACTCGGGTGTTTAAGTCGCCCTTTCTTTGGAGTATTTCGCCTTTTTTTACTTCAATCCGTTTCAAGTTATTTTGAAATCATTAGGTGTGATAAAAGTAGGGCACAAGCTTAGGCCTTTCACGGTATTGTATGAAAACAACGATTTCTTGGATATTTTTTTACGGATGAACTCAACTTATAAAGAGTATATGTGATGTCTATCTACTCCAATTTGCTTTTGCAATCCTTCCTAAGGATATAGCTTGTTTATATCTGTGCTGCATTAAGTTGAATGGATTCTCGTTCAGGACTAGAATATGAAAAGGAATAATTTCGGGCTATCTAGGGCGAGGATGATGCTTGTTCCAAATCAATTTATCTTTTGCCAAATGGATGAGGCAGCTGCAGACGACGTTATAGTGCACCCTAATTCCACCAAGGATTTCTTGAATATTCAGTTGCTCTTAGGTAGTGCCGTTGAGCTTCTAAATCCTTTAGGGCAAGCTATTCTTAATTTGGAAGTTGAACATGAACGCTTGAATTTTAATTTGTCAAATCTTCTTGCAGCTGCCTATGGGGTTCGTGTGCAAAAAGACCATCAGGTTATCACCGAAAGAGTGATTAAGGAATAATTCCTTTTTTAGCTATCATAGAAAGAGCCTCGAATTTTCGAGGCTCTTCTTTTTTAGTCAATCCTGTTTTCTGAAGAACGAATTCCTTTGTTTTTATTCATTTATGCCTATTCCATAACCAAAGAGAGCCGCGGTAATACCTAAGTGAAGGAGCAGTATTGCTTTTTGCCAAAGGGCGCGTTCTTGCCATTTTTTAGTCGGATCGAATGGATCAAAGGCAAGTCCAATACCAAATGAACTGGCTGCTTCCATATAATCTTTCTCAATACCAGCATGGTAGATGCCGATGGCTAAGAAGCCCACATAAATAAATTTATTGTAGTTCGTATTCATTGTTCGAATTTTTGGTTTTCTAATGAATTATGGCAGTTTTAATCGACTTTTAGTATTCTAACTTCATTACGTCTACACCTATGGCATATCCATATATCTTGCCTTTGTCATCTCTGTAAATCCGAATTTTGTTGCAAGCCATTCCAAGGTTTATTGGGTTCCAAGTTTTTCCTCCGTCTTGGGTTTCAAAGCCGCTATTCATCGTTCCAACAAATCCGTGCTTTTCATCGATAAAGCCAATCCCAAATTCGCGGGCTTTTGAATCCTGAACTAAGTCTATTTCTGTCCATGTTTCACCTCCGTCTGCTGTCTTGGCTATTCGCTGTTGGGTTACGGTAGGATCGGGATTATAGGATTGTATACTTACATAGCCTACCTTTTCTGTTGGGAATGAAGCCTTCCATGTTGCTTCAAAGGGTCGCTCAGATTGATACACTTTTCTCCAGCTATTTCCTCCATCCTCTGTTTTTAAAATGAGGGCATTGGAAATGCTCAGGTCTTCACTCGAAGCAGCGCAGGCGATGCCTTTATTCTTGTCGAACATCTTTATGTCGAACAGCATTTTACAATCGTCATTTAAGCTTTTTGAAGTCCAAGTTTTTCCGCCATCGTTTGATTTTAGGAGGTTGGCAGGGCTTCCAACTCGCCCTACGGCATATAGATGCGTCTTATAATCCAGTTTGCCATGATTTATATATTGCTCTTTTACCATTTCAATGGCGCAAATGCCCTTCACATAGGGTCCGTCGTATAGCACAGGTGTCCAGCTTTTTCCACCATCTTCTGTTCGATACAGCGGAATGGTATCGCTTACATTGGGGAAGTAATCCGTTCCTACGGTTCCCACAAAACCGATGTTTTCATCCAAAAAGAGGATGGCACGAAAAAACGAACCCTTCTGTTCTAACTGTTTTTCCCATGATACTCCACCATCTTGGGTATGGTAAATACTTCCGAACCCATTTACATACCAGCCCTCCTTTTCGTTGATGAAGGAAATGTCGTCTTGTTTGCCTGGATAGCTTTCGGTATCTAATTTCCGCCATCCCATTACGGGCTTTTCAACTTCTTTTGGGTTGAGTATTTCTATACTCCATTGCACAGCGGATCGTCCAACTTCATGATTGTATTCATCAAAAAGTTGTTGGTATTGACCGCTAGCAAATTTGTCATAGGCCTCTTGCATCGTTCCAGATTTTGCATAATAGTGGTCTGTTTGTGCGAAGGTCTTAAGGGTGGCATTGCCTGGATGGAAGTAGTTGACAGTATTTACAATTTGTTTGTGATCCGCTTCTGAGAAGGCTTGGAAGTCAGACTCTCCAAACTGAACCAACACCTTGGCACTGGTATTCTTCCAGTTTTCTAGATGCGGATAATCCTGAATTTGACGCCAATATTCTGCATTGCGAGAGTAAATCTTCCCTTCTCCATCGTAGCCCCAAACTGCACGCAAAACACTGTCTGCCTTAGGATCTTTGGCGAGGTCTTCTAGTCTTTCCTTTTTGACAAAATAGCGGTAGTTCAAATCGTATTGCTCCACAACTGAACGCTCTACCTCAATGGGGTTCATTCCTGCCAATGCATTTTGCACTCGGTACATTTCTATTTGGTATTCGAACCATGATTTCGCGGTTGTGCCATATACCACCACCCCTGCTACTTTATTTTTTGCGCTAAGTGCCGGAGCAATAATGCCTCCCATTGAATGACCTACTATAATGATTTGATTGGTATCCACATACGGTAGCGATTTGAGCTTTTTTAAGCCCACTTCAAAGTTTTCAATTTCGTCGAGTAAGTCACAAGATTCGCATTCTGGGGTATTCTTGCTATCACCCAATCCGCTTTTTTCTATGCGCAATGTCACAAATGAGGCATCTACATAAGCGTCAATTATTCTTTTGTATGGATGGTAGGAGGGTAGGTCATCTATGCTGCTGCAAGTATATCCCGGTATGAACAATATGGCGGGCAATCTACCTTCCACATAAGGCTTATTGATTATTACTCGGAGTTGTCCGTTTTTGTATTGGGCTTCATCGTATATGACTTTGGCGTTGTCATCTACTTCAAATGGCCTTCCCACTACTTTAGACTTTAAGGTAATTTTCTTGTCGCCGCGAATTACCTTCAGTTCAAGTGGATCATTCGTTTTGTATTTCATGAATTCGCTTACAAATTCATCCGAAGAATTAAAGGAAGATTTTCCAATTTTTGTGATGATGTCATCCTTCTGAAGTTTCAATGCTTCACTTGTACCTCCGGCTATCTTTAATACTTTACAGCCTGCTCCTTCTTTATTGGATACGTACTCAATTTGAGCACCCAATCGAGGTTTGCGCTCTAGTTGTGCACTAGATAAAAGACAAAGAAGAATAAGAGGGAAGGTCAGAATGTGTTTAAGCAACATACTTTTTTTTGACAAAAAAAGCGAGCGCTTGCCATTCGCCATTTGTCAAAAATTGCTATTTTGAAATCGAACCCGGTGTGCTTCCGAATACTTGCTTGAAGGCCTTAGAAAATGTGGGCACATCTGCATAGCCATTTGCTTCTGCCACTTCCAAAACCGACTTGCCCGCAATCAATTCAACTTTGGCATTCTCTAGCCTCTTTCTCTTTTGGTACTGATAGGGCGAAACTCCAAAGGTGGATTTAAACAGTCGAATGAAATGGTATTTGGAGATTCCTGCATTGGAACAAATCTGCTCAAGCGAAAGATTTTGAAAGAGTTGTTCATCCATAAACGCCTTGGCATTCAATAAAGACCTCAATACTTCTTCATTGGTAATGACTTTCTTGAAATCCATTTTATTGAGATGATCAAACACAAAGCGTTGATCTATTATGATCGATTCACCCAGACTATAGAAAATCTCATTTTGCTGAAGATCATTGCGCAAGGTTCCTGAGATGATTTTCCGATTGATCTCGTTTAAAGTGTAGCCGAGACAGGTGTTCTTTGCATTGTATTTATTTACAAAGAACTGATCTGAAAGTAAAAACTCCTTCAGATCCGAACCAGAAACATCGTGATATTCTGCAACTTCGGCAATGATTTGAGCCGAAATATCGATACAGAGTCCTTGAACCATCTGATTCTGATCGATTTTTACGTTTGAGGAGGTGAAATCATTCCCAATGATGTACTCACCTTCCTTAACAATGTACTTTCTGTCGTTGGCAAAATAAATCTCCTCGCCTGAGGCCACATATTTTACTCCAAGACCGGTAAAAGGCATTTCGGCCTCAATCTTTTTGATCTGAGAAAAGCGAATGGAGTTCTTTTCGGCATCGTTGTAAATGGTCTTATTCATCTTCTCAACCTATCACAAGGCATAGTTTCTACAAATATCTCACATCAAAGAGGGATTAGAGTCTTAATAGAATCATAAGGTTTATTGTTTGCCAATGCATGAAAAATACCAAACCCAATTGGAGCTACTTATTGAATGTGGCCACGGATTTTAGTTGAAACAACTTCTAGAGGAAGGTGCAATGAAGTGCGTTGTGTTTACAAGCCCGTTCATTCGCTTTCACTTTGTCTCAGACTTTTACGAGTCAGTAATTGTCTTATAGAAGCGAGGTGTCCAAACAAAACGATGGGAACGATAAAAGTAGGCAGCCAACTGAAAGGGAAATACAACAAAGCAATATTGGGCTGATCAAAAGCAAATTTTTGAATGGGCGAAGGAACCGAGAGGAGCGCGAGAAAAACAATATTTAGCAATAGCCCTAAACTTATGAAGTTCCAAATCAGTAAGGCTTTGTATCCTATTCTATTCTTAGAAATCCCAAAGTAGGCAATGAACAGAGCTGTAATTCCTGCAACAATATCAAAGTTCCATCCTTCAAAGGTCATGAGTTTTGGAATCGCTTTGTTCACGTAAAGCCAAAACAAAACTATTTCCAC
>CALCFH010000512.1 GCA_937900215.1 uncultured Cryomorphaceae bacterium | reverse complement strand
TGGTAGAAGCCCTGCTAAGTCAGGATTATATCATGGCCGATGAAACGCCCATTAAGGTATTGGGCAGCCATAGAACACGTTCACATCAACAAAACCAAAGCTCCGGATTCTCTTCCCTAATATTCTAAGCCTTTAAATCCAATACGGGCAAGGCCGAAAGGTTACGAATTAGTATCAAAACTCATTTTATTATCAATTTCTCTTGTGTAAAATGATCATCACCTTCAAGTAGAATCAAGTAAACACCTGATGCGAGTAAACTCAAGTCAATGACTCTGCTACTTACCAATTCATTGTAGACTTCATTGCCTTGAATGTCTGCAATTCTGATTCTTTTCACACTAGTACTAACTTGTATGCTTTTATCTTTTGCAGGATTAGGATAGAACCTCAAATCATTAAACTCTTTGGGGTTTAGATCATCAGATAATGATGAATAGAAGAATTGTACGTTGTCGACTTTAAAACGACAGAATCCATCTAAGTCACCATTTGGTAAAGTTTGAGGTTTACTTGCAAAACTTAACCAGACACTATCTGTCAGGCTGGCATTTGGATTTGTCCCTCTTAAAGTGATCTGAAAGTAACCATTAGAAATTGTATCGATATTGTAACCACGATTTACGACTATATTTCCATTGTGGAAGAATGCAGCGCCAACTCTCGCATAGCCTCCGAAGTAGACACTATCCACGCTAATATCAAACGTAATAGAATCAATTCTACCAGTAATAGATTTAAAGCTCCCTTTGAGTAATGCTGATCCTCTACCAAAAAAGAAAATGCTATTATTCTCAATTGTAGCAGCTAGGTTGCCTTCAGTTGAGTTTGAGTCAGGAAATACATTTAGAAAATCCCAGTTGCTTGCAATCCAACCATTGGGCTGAATATATCCAGCGTTGGTATTCCAATTCTCAAAGCTTAGGTCAATCTGAGAATATCCATCCTTGAGACAAAGAGCGGCTAAAACTAGAAGGGTTGTCTTGATATTCATAATTCGTCTAGTTTGATACAATTATGTTGAGCGCATCCACAATTTGTCCATTTACGATTATTGTCAATGTATATGTTCCAGATTGATAACCTGAAAAGTCAATTGTAACGGTATTGGATAGTGGGTCAAGGATCTAGTTCGAAGTTATAGTTTTGTTTTTTATAGCTGACAACAGGAGTCCACGCAATAACCCCATCATCCAAAAGTATTAAATCGCTGCGTAGCTATTGCTGGCCTTAGGCGGCTTTAAACAAGTACATTGTCTGCATTGCAAATACCTATGCCTAAAAAACGTGAATGGGAAGCCCAAAACACCCAAACACCCGCCAACAAGCCTACGAGAAATAGCACAACGCAATTAGAAAGCCCGATAACGGCATTCTAAAAAGAAAGGAGCTCGAAGCAGCCCCTTGAAAATCACAAGCTCAACACCGTTTTCCCCCTATACCACAAGATCCAATCACTCCCGAGCTCCGGATTCGTCAACAAAGCATTCATTTTTGGCATATCGGCAAAACGAATGCTTAATTATTACCCTTTGTTATTTTTTCTCTAGCTGATAGTTGTGTACCAAAACCGAGGCTGAGATTTGGAGAAATCTTTCTAGCTCTCTGATCATGTCAACGGTTAATTTTTTTTTCCGATTTAAGATTTCGGAAACTCGGCTTTTTCCTCCAATGACACCTACCAAATCTTTTTGACGCAGATTCAATTCTTCCATTCGAATTTTTATTGCTTCAATGGGATCAGGGGCTTCAATCGGGTAATGGATGTTTTCATAGTTTTCGATCATTAATGATAGAATTTCTGCTTCATCGCCTTCTATGGAGTCAGTCGATGCGTCGAAAATCACTTCTAAACGCTCAAGCGCTTCTTGATAGTCAACTTTAGATTTGATAGGTTTTAGATTCATACTATAGTATCTTTAAATCGTATCGGCATCAATTTTATCATATTCAGCATGAGTGCCAACAAACCGAATAAATGCCCATTGTTTTTCGTAGTTAAACTTCACAATTAGTCGATAAGAGTTTCCTTTGATATTAAAAACAACTCGACCACTTTTTAGAATACTTGCTGAAATGTACGTTTGTTTGACGTCATTCGGCGAGAGCCATTTAGCATTTTTTGCTGCGTCATACCAAGTTTTGAGATATTGTTCAGAGTCAGCGTTTTTTTCCCAAAACGCACGGAGTGTACTTTTCGCGATTATTCGTTTCATCCGTCGAAATGAGAAACAAATATACAACTAGTTCTCTAGAGTAGAACTTTCGATTGGTTTTTGCTTAATAAAGGGGTAGAATAGAGCCTGACATCCAATCACCTTAGCTCTTTCTTTCAAAAGTAGCCTATGCTCATGAATGTCAGCGCCCCCTTCATCAAACCGTAGGTAAACTTTTCGCTCATAGGGCGTATCGATAGACATCTTCATTGAGCGTTCGCAAGGGTTTTCAAGCGGGCATACTTTTCTATGTCTAGCAATGGGTAAACCCTTACCCAATTCTCATAGGGGCGCTGGCGTAGCTCCCGATGCGCTTTCATTCCTCTAGGTTGCACTACCCCCCCCCTTTCACTCCGGTAGTTTACTACAACTCATACAACGGTTTATCATTGTAGTATGGCAGGGTTCCAGACTGTCAAAACGGTCCCCAAATCTATGGCTACACATATCGAAGTGTGGGTTCACGCTTGCGCATTGCGGCTTGAGTATTTGATTATACGGAGCTTCAGCCTACTCCTCACAAAGTCTACTTTCCGTACATCTTCAGGATGAACAGTCCATTGCGCTGCTAGGATTCTCATCTACTGGATAAATGCCACCTCTTTGTTCGTTAAGATACATCCTTTACACAAGTTATAGATCAGGGTTTACACTAGATTCGTTTCTAACCACCATTTTTATTCTTTATTTCAAGTATGTAGTATTCTTCAATTGCCTTGTATTCACAAGAACTTTCCTTTGCAATTACTTTTTGTTCTTCAAGAAAATTGGAGCCAAACAAAGTTCCTTCGTCCATCATTGCACGGTTTGATCGAATGTTAATTAGGTGGTCCGAGCAACCACAACTGTATTGAAGTTTACGTTGGATTACGACAATGTAAGTTTGTTCCAATTGAAGAGACTCAGCTATTTCAGACCTGTTTCCTAATGACAGTATTCTTATGAATTGTAGATTTTCATTTTGAAAATATGTAGAGTCAAAGAGCATTGAATAGTATCTATCACCATTTGTACCTTCATGCATATCATAAAATCCATTAAACACAAATTCAACAGTGTCTGACTGAGCCTTGATGGCACAGGATGTCAAAAAGAGGATTAATATGGTAATTGTCCGTTTCATTTTTAATGGTGGCTAACGGCAGTTCGTCTAATAACCCAAATGAAGCCTCCCATTCAGCCGTTTTCAAGCTAAAAATAGACTTTCTAAGCCCAACTCCGACTTTGTTTTTAGAAATGAGGTGGAGTAGATTCTGTTTGCAATACAACCGCAAATCGATTGAAATAGGCTTGCCAGACACCCATAATCCAAAGTGAGTTCTCTTATGAATTTATTAAGCCGATTTGCGCTGAAAGCGTTGCAGCATAGCCGTATTAAAGATATTTCATGCCATTCATGAAATTGATTCTTAGGTGTGGCGCCCTTCGAACTGAGATCCATCGATCTGCGGTCTCTAAAACACTGGCTGTGTTTGAACTGAAAACTCGGATACAAATGAAACCCTGTTAACCACTAACCAACCCAAACCATCTGAAACAACCCATTTGGCAAGCCTAAAGCATAAAAAAGGACAGCCCAGCTGCCCATCCTATCCTCATTTTAGAACCTTCGTTAAGCCAGATAGGCTAAAACGCTTTCCCCATAGCGCTGCATCACACACCTCAAGTCCGGTTCTGTGCAAGAGTGGTTTCATTCTAGGCCCTGCGGGCCGAACGAAAGCTTAGTTGTTAGGCGTAGTTTTTATTTTTTCATTCTGTTTCTTACATCCATACTCTGATGTAGAATTCTGCTAATTTCGACAGTTTCTTCATCCATCAGTTCGTAAAAAACTATATGCCGTGCTACTTTGAGTCCACGCAATTTTGGTTCGATGCTGTCATAGAATTTACCAAGGTCAGGATTAAGAGTGATTTGGTTGAAAGATTCTATAAACTGTTCATAATAGACTTCCGCCTGTTTAATCGACCATTTTTCAAAGGTGTATTCCCATATTTCATTTAAATCTCGATTGGCTAAACCTGTTAATCGATACTTAGGCATCGATTCCACGCTTTGCTTTGAGATTCTTTAGATTTTGAACTGGGTCAAAGTCTTCAACTATTCCGCTTTCTTTTCCTGCTCGTATAGCTTCTCTCAAGGCTATTACCTTACTTTCTTCGTCTTCAAGTAGCCGAAGTCCAGCTCTGATTACTTCGCTAACGTTCTTATATCGACCTGCCGAAACCTGGGACTGAACGAATTGGTCGAAGTAGTCTCCAAGCGATATTGATGTGTTTTTCATTTTCGAAAGTTTCATCTAAAATACCAATATTTGGTAACGATTCAAAATATTCTAGCCGCTTCCTGCAGTACGCCTAACGGCAGTTCGACTAATAACCCACTCCCAAAACCCCATTCATCCGTCTTCCAGCTAAAAATAGACATTCTAAGTCTACTTCTGTCTTGGTTTTCAGAAAATAGCTGGAGTAGATTCTTTTCGCAATACAACCGTAAATCGCTTGAAATGG
>CALCFH010000511.1 GCA_937900215.1 uncultured Cryomorphaceae bacterium | reverse complement strand
GATGTGGCGAAATTGGTAGACGCACTAGACTTAGGATCTAGCGCCGTGAGGTGTGTGGGTTCGAGTCCCTCCATCCGCACTTTTAAAAGGCAGTAATACTGCCTTTTTTTTATTGGGCTTAATGAAACAAAAAAAACCAGCATATGCTGGTTTTTTTTGTTTTGACTCTTTCAAATTCCAGCTTAGAATTTCACAACCCAAGCGTCTTTTATCGAGCTGCGAATTTCGCTTCTAGCTTTCAATGCAGCATTTTGTGTGTCGAATGACTTATAAATCACTCTGTATGTATTCACGCTCTCAACAAAGAGCACCTG
Organism: uncultured Cryomorphaceae bacterium; assembly: GCA_937900215.1. Lineage (GTDB taxonomy): Bacteria > Bacteroidota > Bacteroidia > Flavobacteriales > Schleiferiaceae > RFXV01. The sequence goes on along the minus strand of CALCFH010000511.1, from coordinate 2,515 downwards.
CATTTGGCTTTTATCCAAGTTCAAATTGTCTATATACTTCTGAGCTAAGGCCTGGTTAGGGAAGCTACCGATAACCACTCTCCATTTTGGATCCGAGCTACTGCTGGTATTTACTTCTGTATTTGGCGTAATGGTTGTGGGCAGAACACGCTTGTTCATTTCAGCCTTGAGGCTGTCTATGTCATTTTGAAGTTGACGAGCGAGCATGTCTTTTGCGCGAAGATCTTTTTCAAATTCAATCATTTGATCTTCGAGTTCTTTTTTAGCTATGGCTTCAGAATTCTTAATAGTCTGGTATTCACTGTCCTTCACTATACGCTCCCCTGATTTGGCGGTTCTTCCTAAATCAATAGAAACACCTAATTGGATAGAGCCCAACCAGTCGTCACCACTGCCATTTTCAAAAGCATCTAAGAAATCATTGAAAGCGAGGTATTTCAATGAACCGCCCAACGTTAGGAAGGTGCGGTCTGAAATGGGTGCATAAAGCATTCCTCCAAAAGTTGCGGTTGGGGCATTAGAGTAGCCTGTGCCATTTGGAGAATAGGTAATGAGTTCCTTTGGATTTGCGATATCTAAATCTGATGTTGACAGTAACCAGCTTAACCCGAAAGTAGCTACTCCTTTCCATCTGCTTCCTGGCTTGAATTTCTCAAATAAATCATAGTCAAGATACAATCCGGGCTCTGTAATAAAACTTTGAGAATATCTCAGTCCGTCATATCCATCCAGTCTTCCAATCATCCAAGACCCTCTCAAGGCTAAGACTTCATCAAATTTATATCCAATCCCAAAGTCTAAACCGTGATTGAACTTATTGAACTCTCCATCAGACCCTGTAATGTCAGTAAATGGTATTAAATAGGAGAGAGAAGCATTAATATAAAGTTTCTCCGCAGGCAGCGTTTTTGATAATTGTGCCGTGGCAGTATACGATACTGCCAAGAAGGAAAGTAAGAGACTGATTTTTTTTCAACATGACAAAACATGATTAATGTGCGTAAAAGTATGCTTTTTCACTTTGTTTTCATCATAAAGGGTATGAGCAGTATTTGAAGTACTTTTGTGGCCCTTAAAAAAAGCGAGAAATGAAGTTCGACCTAGAGAAAAAAGAGGATAATAGTGCAGTCTTAAGTCTTACCTTAGGAAAAGAAGATTACAAGCCAAGAGTAGATAAGGTAATAAAGGAATACCGCAAAACAGCTACTGTACCTGGCTTTAGAAAGGGTACTGTGCCGGAAGGGCTCGTTAGAAAGCAATACGGAATGTCAATTACCATTGATGAAGTAAACAAACTTCTTCAAGAGGGTGTAGATGGCTATCTCAAAGAACAAGAATTGAATATTCTAGGGCAACCGCTACCAATTGAGAGCAATTCGATTAATTGGGACGATGATCAGCATGTTTTTCAATTTGAAATTGGCATTGCTCCAAGCATCAATTTGAATATTGATCCTTCTACACATACACTTGATTTATACGACATTACTGTAACCAAAGAAATGGTAGCAGAAGAGATCGAGTATTATAGAAGACGATTTGGAAAGGTTTCACCAGCAGAGGTTGTAGGTGAAGAGGATTATGTCAAGGGAAGCATCTCCCATTCAAAGGAAGGCGATCACAAGCATGAAGGCGGATTTGGAATGGATAGTATTAATGCTATTGGATTAAGAGAGAAGTTCCTAAATGCGTCTAAAGATGCAGTTATAGAAATTAGTCTTTCTGCAGATTTTGATTCTTTGGATCAAGCTGCGGACTTGCTAAATATGGATACTCATCACCTTGCAGAACACGGAGACCAATTGTACTTTGCGATCGAAAGTATTATGAATGTCACCATGGCTGATCTGAATGCTGAGGAGTTATTTGAAAAGGTTTTCCCTGGAGTAGTTGAAGAGGATGATTTTACTCAAAAAGTAGAAGCTCAAGTTGTGGATTTCTATAAAGAACAAGCCTCATATGTTTTCGAAAGTGAATTGGTTAAGCATGTGATACAGTCGGTAGATATGACTCTACCAAAAGGTTTCTTACTGAAATGGATGCAGACTGTTACTGAAGAGCCAACTACGGCTGAAGAGTTGGAAAAGCAATATCCGGAGCTTGAAAAGCAGTATAAATGGCAGCTGATTGAGGATCATGTTTTGAGAACTTCGGAGGTACAAGTAGGTGATGAAGATATGCTTGAGGAAGCTATAAGAAAGGTGAAGGAAAGCTTGTCTGGATACGGTGCTGCTGGATTTGAGGAGCATATGTACGTAGACTTTGCCAAAAGGATGCTTAAAGATGAGAAGGAAGTGAGAGATGTTTATCAAAGAGTGATTCAGAAAAAAGCAATTACTTGGATGAAAGAGCGTTATGGAAAGAATTTAGTGACAATTAGTGCAGAAGACTTTAGAACCAAACATCAAGGATAGAATTTACGTTACAGAGATATGAATAATAAAGAGTTTAATAAGTATGCTCTCAAGCATGAGGGCATTAGTACTTTACAATTAGAAGGCTATGTGAATGCAAG
>CALCFH010000510.1 GCA_937900215.1 uncultured Cryomorphaceae bacterium | reverse complement strand
CTTCCGGCAATACTGAATTGGCTGTTAAGTTGGTAGTGCGGTTGCTAATGCTCTCCCATACAACTGTGCCCCCTATCCAACGTCTGAACTTATAGCTCACCATTCCTTGTGGAAGAGATACTTTGGTTGCAAAAGAGCCGTTTCCGGTTGGATTCATGGTGTGCGCCATCCATCCACCTTGATCTATGGCTACATCTACCGAATCATACGCACATTCTGCACTCATATTTACAAGGAAATCTAAATCATAGTTCCCTCCAGCGCTACAATTGGAGCAAGATGCCCAACAAACAGGACTTAGAATAGTATTCTGAGTAGGCATAAGGAAACGGTTGGTAAAACCACCTATTGTTATGGTACAAGGAGAACCTGGCGTAAGGGTCTCTTGGTCTGTCCAGCCATCAACACTGTATTTGAACTCAATGCCAGAAGTAGGCACGTTTACGGTAAGCTCATAAATACCGTCGCCATCGGGATCGGCCATTGGAGCACATGCACCGCACCAACCATTGAAGTTTCCATTCAGATTAACGGTAGAGTAGAGCCCCGTATAGTTGTTCATATTCACTTTAAACGTAACATTCACTGTGCTGGGAATGCCAACACAATCGGTGCACTGATTCCAGCAGACTTCATTTAAAACAGTGTCTCCCAGCAGTTCTGCAAAGCGATTGGTAAAACCAAAAAGGGTTTTGGTACAAGAGGTACCTGCTGCCAAAGCTTCTTGGCCATTCCATCCATCTAAAGTGAATTTGTACTCTATTGAATCTGCGGTTAGCGGGATGGAAAGCGTCCATACATTATTGCCTTGTAGGGTCATTGGATTGCAGACTCCGCACCATCCGTTAAAACTCCCATTTAGAAAAACACCCGTATAGGCTGGACCGGTATAATCGGCCATGTCTACTTTGAAAGTAACCATTTTAGAAGTAGGTCCAGAAGCACAGCTCACGCAACTACTCCAACAAACCGCAGGAAGTACAGTATTGGAAGTAACATTAATTACCCTATTGGTGAATGAACCAGTGCTTTG
>CALCFH010000509.1 GCA_937900215.1 uncultured Cryomorphaceae bacterium | reverse complement strand
AGCGTTATTTCCGCGGTGGCCGAAAGGCCTCGTAGAGACGCAATACTTTGCGTCTATAGGATCTGTAGACTGTTCTCCTTTGTTTGTATGATGTTGTATCGGAATAATCGGCCGATGAGGTTTTACAATTCGGTAATTTTAATTCTTGCAAATACGAAAACTAGGCAATTACAGTTTATCAATAAGATGAACCAAAGGCATGAATAATATTCTAAATAAAACGATTACATACCTTGGTGAAAGGAAAGTACTGACTACCAGCTTCCTATTCTTTGCTTTTTCATATCTACAGGCTCAATCATGGCAAGCCATGGCTGATTTCCCTTCTACTGAACGAGACGATGGACTCTCCTTTGTAATCGGAAATAAGGCTTTTTGCGGCACGGGATATGAAACGGGCTGGACAGAAACAGGCGATTTTTTCTCATTCGATTTTTCAACTCTACAATGGACTCCCATTGCCTCTTTACCCAGTGGAATGGAAAGGCAATATGCTGCGGGCTTCTCTGCGTACAACTTCGGCTATGTGTTTGGTGGCGTGAAAACAGGGGTATTTCTGAACGACTTATGGCAATACAATTCAGAATTAAACCTCTGGACTCAGCAAGCTTCTCTTCCTTCGGTGGGAAGAAGTGGCTCTGCTTCTTTTGTTCTAAATGGCATTGCATACGTAATTGGCGGTAAGAATTCTACGGAGGAGGCAATCGATGAAGTGTGGGCGTATGACATCCAACTGAATACCTGGGTACAAAAGAACAATTTGGCCTTTGGATCCCGATTTCGAGCCTCAGGAGTGGCCCTCAACAACAAAGGCTATTTGATTTTTGGGAGGGATGAAAATAATCAATACCACAATGAGCTCTACGAATACAATCCGACTACCGATAGCTGGATAGAATTGAGCGAATTTCCCTCTGATGGACGAATGCATTCCTCTTTGCATGCAGTGGGGAACAAACTACTGGTTCTTGCTGGCATCGACAGCAATGCCAATTATTACAACGATATGTGGAGCTTCAATCGAGATAGCCTACTATGGGAAGAGTACGAACCCATTCCCTCTTTTGGTAGGAAGGGAGGGATGAGCTTTAGCAACGGCATAGATGTGTTTTACACCACTGGCATCAATCAAGAAAACATCCGACTGAAGGAAAGTTGGAGAAGTATAAATCCAGTCGGGATAAACACGAGTTTGAGTTGCTTAGATCTAAGGGTTTATCCAAATCCTGTTCGAGATTTTCTCATTCTGGAAATACAAGCTTATGCATCAAATGAAGTTTGCCATTACCGTATTTATGATGCTTTCGGAAGGCAGATTACATCCGGAAAGCTATTATTTTGGAAGACTGAATTAGATCTTAATGAGTTGGAAGCCGGGGTCTATCTCCTTCGACTTGAACGAAACGGATGTCATAGAACCCATAAGCTTGTAAAGCAATGAGAGAGAATAGAGTATGCTTTTTTTGTTCCATAAAGGAAGAATTCAGAAATCCAATAGCCGCCTAAACGATATTAAAAGTATTTTTATCTCCTATGATAAAAAGGCTGGTTCTATCTACCATAGCACTCTTGCTGTACGCATGCAATGCAGACCAAAACAGCGAGAGCACCTACAATGCTACTTCTCAAGATAGCCTTGCTCCAATTCAAATTAATATACTTGCCGACTTGCCCGATAGTCTGCAACCGCATCGAATTGTTATAGACAGTATGCCGCCGCCCGCATACCATTTAATTGAAAACGAGCTAAGAACAGATTTGGCTGTTTTACGTAACAATGAAGGCCAAGCAAGACTAGATTTTTCAGGAAATCCATTTATTATGGGTCACGGAGGCCTTTCAGACTTTAGCTCCTTTACAAGCGAAAATGGTCTTGCTTTAGATGCGCTAGGGAGCTCCATGATGGATAGAGCGGGAAACCTATGGTTCGGTACTTTCGGAGGTGGCGTGAGCAGGTACAACGGTAAGTCGTTTACCAACTTTACCAATTCCCATGGCCTTTCGAACAATGCTATTTTGGTTCTATTAGAAGATCATTCAGGGAACTTCTGGTTCGGAAACTATGGAACGGGAGTATGCTACTATGATGGTAAAACCTTCACAACTATTTCAACAGAACAAGGTTTGGCACATTCTATCGTAACAAGCCTATTCCAAGATAAATCTGGGAGTATTTGGATAGGTACCGAAGGAGGTGGAGTGAGTAGGCTAAACCCCAAAGATTTACCAAAAAAGACTGCACAACATCTCTTCACGAATTTTTCTACGGAACAAGGTCTTGCAGGAGATATTGTGATTAGCATTTTGGAGGATAAAACAGGGAAACTCTGGTTTGGTACTGATGAAGGTGTGAGTTGTTATGATGGAAAAACCTTCACCAATTTTTACGAAGAGGATGGGCTTCCAGACAATTATACGTCTCAAATATTGGAAGATAGATCAGGTAATCTCTGGTTCGGTACAAACAATGGACTCAGTTGTTACAATGGAGAAAGTTTTACAAATTTTAGCTTGGAGCACGGTTTGATAAGCAATTCAGTTATATGTATAGCCGAAGACAAACAAGGAGTTCTTTGGTTCGGGACTTCAGAGGGTGTGAGCTATTATGCCCCTCTCCATCTAATCCTTTAAGGTCAGCACGCTTCACAAGTTTTACAACAGAACAAGGCTTAGCCAGCAATTTTGTTCGGAGCATTACAGTAGATAAAGCAGGAAACCTATGGTTTTGTACCGATGGAGGAGGCGTAAGTCGTTACGACGGTAAGGCCTTTACAAGCTTTTCTACCGCTCACGGACTGCCCGATAATTTTATATATAGTATTGCGGAAGATAAATCAGGGAAACTCTGGTTCGGTACTTTGAATGGAGGCGTTTGCAGTTACGATGGTAAGGGTTTTAATCCTATTACTACAGACTAAGGCCTTGAAAGCAATGGTGTTTGGGGAGTTGTCGAAGACCAATTAGGTGCGTATTGGTTTGCAACCTTCGGAGGCGGGCTAAGTAAGTATAAGCCAGGAAATTCACTCAAGAATGAAACTCAGTCTATTACAAACTATTCAACGGAGCAAGGATTAAGTGACAATAATGTGATGTGTATGATTGAGGATAAATCTGGAAACCTCTGGCTCGGTACCAATGGGGCAGGATTGAGTAAATACAATCCTTCTGATTCACTCTTCTCAGGCGCCGAAAGCTTCACCAACTTTTCAAGTGCTCAAGGATTGGCCTACGATTATGTTTACAGCATAAAGCAAGATAGAGATGGCGACTTTTGGTTTGGTACTTTGGGTCAAGGAATAAGCCGATTCGATGGACAATCGTTCATAAACTTATCCACCGCGCATGGGTTTGGCGAACGATGCCATTTTGTCGATTTTTCAAGACAAAATAGGCAATCTCTGGTTCGGTACGGAAAAAGGACTCAGTGTTCTGCCAGTGGAAAAAGTGAAGCAGTTGTCTGACCTAGCAAAGGCATCGGTATTGGCTAGAAAAGATAGCAGTCGCAACACAGCAGCTGAACTTGAAATTCTAGGAAAGAGCCCTTCCCTTTTTAAAACATTTACAACCAAGGACGGATTGCCAGACAATTTTGTATGCCATGTACTTCAGTTAGAGGACGGAAGAATGGCAATAGGCACCAATGAAGGAATCACATTGTTTTTGCCAACCGATGCGCTTTCTCAGCTCAGGGAGATTGAAACCTATAACACTTCGAATGGGTTTCCTGTAAAAGCGGTGAATATTGGACAAAACTGCCTGTTCCAAGATAGCAAGGGCATTCTATGGGTAGGAACGGGCTCTCAAAAAACAGCTCTCGTTCGTTTCAACCCGGAGGCCTTGCGGAAGGATCTAGATCCACCTACTTTAATCATCGAATCTATTAAAATTGAGGATGAAGATATTTCTTGGCACAACTTGCTCTCTGCCCGAAACGAGCCTTTAAAGGAAAAGCCTTCACTATTTGATTCCATTGGAGTCGTTGGAGCTCCTGCTCATATAGTAGAAGAAGTTTTTCTCTTTGGAAGGGAGATGAATACAGCAGAAAGGGAGGCCATGCGGCAACGTTTTGGCAATCTTCAATTCGATGGAGTTACACCATTTTATTCCTTGCCGATACATCTGGTAATCCCCTATGAACACAACCAAATAGGCTTTGAGTTTGTCGCCATTGAAACAGATAGACCCTCTTTGGTTAAGTATCAATATATACTGGAAGGCTACGACAAAGATTGGAACCCTATAACCCATCAATCCAATGTTCGCTTTGGCAATATCCCTGAGGGAAGCTATACTTTTAAAATAAAAGCACAGTCAGCCAATGGTGTTTGGTCTGAGCCAATTACGTATTCATTTAAGGTCTTACCCCCATGGTACCGCACTTGGTGGGCGTATTTGATGTACGCGGTCTCTTTCTTTGCGGTGCTATTTCTGATTATCAAATGGCGTGAACAACGATTGAGGGATGAAAAGACGAAGTTGGAAAAAACGGTAGAAGAAAGAACGGAAGAACTCTTTATCGAGAAGAAAAAGTCAGACGATCTTCTGCTGAATATTTTGCCTGAAGAAATAGCAGAAGAACTGAAGGTAAAGGGGCGTTCAGAAGCTCAGCTCATCAACTTTGTAACGGTTCTCTTTACAGACTTTAGAGGCTTTACTACCCTTAGCGAGAAGTTGAGTCCGAAAGAACTGGTCAAAGACCTGCACTTTTGCTTTTCTGAATTCGATCGCATCTGTGAAAAATACGGTGTGGAGAAAATAAAAACCATAGGAGACGCCTATATGGCTGCGGGAGGTTTACCTATTCCCAATAACACGCATGCCCAAGATGTACTTCATGCCGCTTTGGAAATGGTTGAGGTGATACAAAAAGGGAAAGCAAAAAAGATAGAACAAGGTCTTCCCTTTTTTGAAATCCGTATTGGAGTGCATACAGGTCCTGTTGTAGCAGGCATCGTAGGACTTAAAAAATTCCAATACGATATATGGGGTGACACAGTAAATACAGCCAGTCGCATGGAAAGCAGTGGCGAAGTAGGCAAAGTGAACATCAGTGGAACCACCTATGAATGGGTGAAAGACTCATTTGTTTGTATACATAGAGGGAAAATTCAAGCCAAGGGAAAAGGGGAAATGGATATGTATTTTGTAGAACGAAGGATTTAGGTCAAGAGCTTGAAATAGAATGCTTCAGAGGTTCATTGAGAATCTAAGCATAAAGAAATAGGCTGTCTCACACTTGTTTGGAGTTGCTGATGTATTCTGGTTTTTAAGGAGATCAATCTGGTATTTGCATTTACTCTTTTTTGATTGGAAGAAAGACGCAAAGTGCTTAAGTAAGATGCTTAAACCAAGTATGTTAATTTTTTATGAGCGCCTAACGCTTTTACATGTCAGTACGTAATACTTGTATTATACCAATGACCATGAAAACAATCCTCTCTTTTTTCCTTCTTTTTTTGCTGGCTTTACAGCCTCTTCAGGCACAGCCCATGCTCTTCTTTCCAGATGGTTTGGATTCTATACACGACCTATTGGAAATGCCCAATGGCGATGTGTGGATAGCCACCTCGTCTGGAATAGTGAAAACCGATGTAAATCAAGCCTCGTATCAGCTCAACCCCTCCGTTGCCATAACATCCAAAGTGAGCAGTCTGGCAACCAATGGCTCTCTTGTACTGGCCGGAACAATGGGACAGGGTGTATTCTTATACGATGGCAACAGTTGGACTCAATACACTACTGCTAACGGCCTGAACTCAAATACGGTGTTTGATATTGCTGTAAGTTCTCCACAGTTTTATTTAGCTACGGCTAATGGAATTAATCGCTTAATTGGAAATACAATATCATCCCTTCCTCCCACGCCAGAACCCATAGTACATGCCTTAGAAGTACAAAATAATACAATCTATGCTGGGAATAGAACGGGCAATTTTAAACTACATCATTTGGTGAGCAATCAGTGGATTCCTTTTGATTCTCATAATCCAAGAACGATTCGTGTTTATAGTCTTGATGCTACGCCTTTGGGATTTCCGCTCATCAATCATTCTCTTATTTTGGGCTCAATGCCTGCCGGAGGGGGGGCAAGGCCTGAATTGTATTTTAATAGCGACGCTTATATACTTGGTTCCGCGGCCATCCAAACGAACAAAATGATGGCATTTAACAATAACGTTATAGAAGTCTTTGAGTTTTTAACTTCTCTCTCCAGAACGTATGAATTAAATAATAGAATTGACACTGAGTTTGCCTTTAGCCTTATTAAAACAGCGAATTCAAATCAGCATGCATGGGTTAAATATTACTATAGAAATAGTCAGTCTTTTGGCATTGGTCTAATGAATACAGAGTTTGACAATTTAAATGCGCACATTGAAAATGGAAGACTTAAGGCTCCTCTTTCTTATAACGGAGATTTATTCAATTCGAATATTACTCAACGCTCTTCATCGTCTGTATTCGAGTATCACAATTTAAATTTCGTTTTTCGAGCAGATTTATTCATGGGCTCAGGAAGTACTGGTCAAGCTACGGCCATTTCACCTCAGAATGGAGAGAAAGACTATTGGCGCTACTGGGAGTTTGGCCCTAGAAGTCAAGATAAATCTGGTTCTTACCTTCAGAAATACGCTCGGGTGTGGAAGATTTCTAAAGCAGAAATACAATCGCATATTGCCAATGTGGGTCAGCCTGGTTATCAAGCCTCACAAAACCTATTGACTTGGCCAGGAAACGGAGATGTGACTAAAGGAGAGTCTTTGATTCTTGCTCCTTTTAAAGATTTGAATGGAAATGCTTTATATGAACCCCTGTTAGGAGAATACCCCATTATAAGAGGAGACGAGGCGGTTTACTCTATTTCACACGACAGAACATCGAGTTTCACAAGTACAATACCCGTAGTAGGCGTAGAGGTTCACACTATGCTATACCTCTACCAAAACCATCCAACAGCGGCAGTGAATAACAGCCTATTTGTTCATTTCGAGATAAGGAATCTAGACGGAAATCCGATTGATGCAGTGGGAATTAAATCGGATTTTGATTTGAATTATGCATATGGATTGATGGGTACGGATAGTG
>CALCFH010000508.1 GCA_937900215.1 uncultured Cryomorphaceae bacterium | reverse complement strand
CAAAAATTCCAGAGCCATCTTCTCTTGCGAACAACGGATGTTCCGTTCTACTCCACGAATTAAAATCGCCCATTATGACTACTCGGGAGGCAGAAGGAGCCCAAACAGAAAACTGCACTCCTTTCTTCTTTTTATGTTGGATAATATGAGAACCTAATTTCTCATGAATCTTCAAATGCCTTCCTTGTCTAAACAGGTAAAGGTCGTATTCACTGAGGAGGCTGTTTGGGTAAACGTTCTCCAGTTCGGTTGATCTATTCAAAATGTACTTTTTACACTTAGGTGTTGACTAAGGTAAGCAAATAGCCATTTAGGAGTTATGATATTTGATAAAATCACATTTGGACTATTTTAAAGTGTTTTCAAGTTGTGCTGATGTATTTTTGGGAAGAGCTAGAATGGAAAATATAAAATTGCACAACTTTGAAATATAGAAACTTAGGTAAATCTGGATTGCAGCTTAGTGAGCTCTCTTTTGGTAGCTGGATCACTTTTGGCAATCAAATAGACGATGGCATTTCGCGTGACTTAATGGTCGAGGCTTACGATGCGGGTATTAACTTTTTCGACAATGCGGAGGTTTATGCCGACGGAAGGTCAGAACAAGTTATGGGTAAAATCATAAAACAGCTTGGTTGGTCTAGAGATTCATACGTCTTAAGTAGTAAGGCGTATTTCGGGGCGGGGGGAAAGCTTCCAACTCAGAAAGGACTGAATCGTAAACACTTGGTGGAGGCGTGTAATGATGCGCTCAGAAGGCTTCAGGTAGATTATTTGGATTTGTATTTCTGTCATCGTCCCGATAAGTTAACGCCCATAGAAGAGACGGTCTTCACAATGCACAATCTCATACAGCAGGGTAAAATACTGTACTGGGGCACATCAGAGTGGAGTGGCGTAGAAATAATGGAGGCACATAGAGTGGCGTCTGCAAACCATTTAATTGGTCCGGTGATGGAGCAGCCTCAATACAATATGTTTCACAGAGATAAAGTAGAAGTAGAGTATCATTCCATTTACAAGACGGTAGGTTTAGGAACAACCATTTGGTCTCCGTTGGCATCAGGTATTTTAACAGGAAAGTACTCTAAGGGAATTTCAGACGATTTTCGGCTAAACTTAGATGAGATGAGTTGGCTAAAAGAGAAGAATGTGGTAGAAGAAAAACTGCGGAAGGCCGACCAAATTGTAGAATTGGCTAAAGAAATGGGTTGCACTTCGGCTCAACTTTCTTTGGCTTGGTGTCTCAATAATCCTAACGTAAGTTCAGTTATCCTTGGCGCCTCACGTGTTTCACAATTGAAAGAGAATTTGAGGGCTCTAGAGTTTGTACATCTTCTTACACCTGAACTATTGGAAAGAATAGAAAATATTCTGCAGAACAAACCTGCTTTGCCTCCATTTTAAATGCTTAAAAGACTTGTTTTATTCGGAATTTTAAATTTTGCAGCCTTGGCCTTAGGCGGAATTACAACTGGACCAGGTGTAACCTCAGAATGGTATTTGTCTCTGCAGAAAGCACCATGGACACCACCTGGATGGGTTTTCGGATTTGCTTGGACGCTCATCATGATCTGCTTTGCCATATATATGGCAAAGCTCTGGAGTTATGAGGAAAAAAGAAAAACCATTATGGTTCTATTCCTCCTTCAATGGGTACTCAATGTAATTTGGAATCCGCTTTTTTTTAGTCTGCATCTAACGTTTGTGTCATTAATCGTAATAGGCCAACTTACGTGCTTGATGGCTCTCATTCTTTGGTTCTTTAGAAATTATGTTAAGCGGTCTACTTTACTCATTTTGCCGTATGTAGTATGGTTGATTATTGCTACTTCACTAAATGCTTATATTTTTATTTTCAATTGATTAATATTGAATTTAGCGTTTCCCAAAGGCAGCATTGTTTGCGCAGAAGTGCATAACAAGTATTGCTAAATCTGTAGATAATCAGGATTCGCCAAGCCCTTCCTTTTATGTTTCTTCTTCGCGAAATTAATTTATCTACTCTTTAAGAATTGATCAAGGGTTTAAGTGAAATCCATCAACCAAAACCAGACTGCTACTCGAATTTCAAATCCTGGCTATTCTCTTCAATGGATTTCTAAGAAATAGAGAATCCACTTTTTGCGAGCTTTACTAGTTCCGGATTGTAGATTTGATCCAAACAAAGGAAATCGGCTCCTACAATAGATGTGCTTGAACTTTGTTCATCGAATTTTAAAGAGCTATTTCGCTCATTTAAAGTCAAATGGAAGCTCGGAATGTCTGGAAATGATATTCAGAACTTTCAATTTGTATCAAAGGAGTACCAGGTATTTTCTATTTGGGAGAATAAACCCAAGCCGCTGTTTGAACTGAATTCTTAATTTGTGCAATAGCACTCTCAGCTTCTGCTCTAGTAGCATAGTCGTCAATTGAAACGCGAAGTAATCCATTTCCTGGAGCCACCTTCGCATTATGCCCTTTCAACCGCAATTGTTCAATCAGTTTGCTGCTGTTCTTTTCTTCTCCAAAGGAGCCAACAATGATATAGAAACGGTTGGCATTCACATCAGCACTAATTTTTTCCTCTGTAAAAGAGGAGGAAGATGGACTCAATTTAACCTCAGCCGCTTTGGACATACTAGTTCTTACACTGCTTTTGTTTGATGGACTAAGAATAGGAGTCTCCATAGGTTGATCTTGGGAAGTCTCAATAGAGCTACTGGATAATACACCCCCTCCAAAAGGAACAACGGATTTGGTTTTCATCCCATCTAAGCCTGAGATAGGGAGCAAGTTGCTCTCTAGAGTTGGGCTAATTTTTGCCTGCGAAAAAACAAGAGGGCCAAGGCTTGAGTAGGAACGATATGCATCTCCTAAAAAGGCATTGTTCGCAATGCCCAAAGATAGAATTCCGGCTATAGGCAGCCAGATGGCAGCGCGCTTCCAAGAGAATAGATTCTGCTTGCCTGCAATAGGAATAGGTTCTTGAAGAACGGCTGAGCTCTTCTTTTCAACAATATGCTTTGAGCTAGCGGTTGACCTAGTTTCAACATTTAGAGTGCTAGTTTGCAGGCTAGGAACATGAAATATTCCTAGGCCAAAAGCATCGGAAGAGAAATTTTGCTCTAAACTGGGTTGAAATTGAAGCTTGCCTGTTGCATTGTAGTACAACTTGCCAATTTGATTTAAATGCAGTTTATCGCCTTGGTTAAGTCTTTGTGTCCAATTGGAAACTTCGGAGGCAATCCAAGCTTCTGCCTGATTGTAACTTACTGAATTTAAAGAAGCTACGTATCCAGCTAAAAGCCCATCGTTTTCTTTTAAACTCGCATTAAATCCAACTTCCTTGAAAGGTGGACGAAATAAATGGGTTGCGGATCCTATTTCTGAAGATTTCGTTCTTCCAATAAAAGCGCCCAAATGAGGCACAATTATACAATCATGACGAAATAATAAGTCGGCTATGTACAGTTCAAGACGCATAACACAAATATAGAATAATACCTTATTGTCGCTACACGGCCTTCTTTTATTCAAATGTTAAGCTCGGATAGAGGAAGGTTAAGGAAAATTATATGCTTGTTTTGGGAATGAAGAATGAAAGCAAGCGCGGTATTGGCGAGTGCAATAGGGCAGTTCTAGTGTATTTCAGATACTGAAAATAGAACAAATGATTTTCTACGATTTGAATTGTGGAACTGTTGACTGTATTTGAATTAACTGTGAACCGTAGCGATTGGATTCTTAGCAGAATAGACAAAAGCAAATTGAATACAAAGCCCTTGTAAATATCTCTTCTAATTCTATGCAACTGAATAGGTAGACCCCGTTGAACGTGTGTCGCCTATAGCACAAAAACCCTTTTAAACTGAAAGTTCCTGCCTTGTGAATAATGGAATGTTAGCTGTAGTCTACTCGCTTATTGGCAGAGTCCGAGGACTTGGTTTTCGAAAGTGAGAAGCTTAATTTCGCAATTCATTTAAAACAACCCTCTTTATGGCGTTCGACATAGATATGATTCGCGCAACGTATGAGCGATTTCCCGCGCGCATTGAAGCCGCTCGCAAACATTTAAACCGTCCTTTAAGCTTAACAGAAAAGATTCTGTACAGTCATCTTTGGGAAGGAGAAGCAACCGCCGAGTATAAAAGAGGAAAAGATTATGTAGATTTTGCTCCAGATCGTGTTGCAATGCAAGATGCTACGGCTCAAATGGCTTTGTTGCAATTCATGCAGGCTGGCAGAAAGCAAGCTGCGGTTCCTTCCACAGTGCATTGTGATCACCTTATTCAAGCAAAAGACGGTGCGGTTGCTGATTTAAAGTCGGCAGTAGATAAAAGTTCTGAAGTCTTCAATTTCCTACAGAGCGTTTCGAATAAATACGGCATTGGTTTTTGGGAGCCAGGGGCTGGAATTATACATCAAGTGGTTCTTGAGAATTATGCCTTTCCAGGCGGAATGATGATCGGAACCGATAGCCATACTGTTAATGCGGGTGGTTTAGGTATGATTGCCATCGGAGTTGGAGGTGCAGATGCGGTTGATGTGATGAGTGGAATGGCTTGGGAATTGAAGTTTCCAAAGCTTATTGGTGTAAAGTTGACTGGAAAATTGAGTGGTTGGACTTCTGCCAAAGACGTAATTTTAAAGGTAGCGGGGATATTAACTGTAAAA
The DNA here is from genome assembly GCA_937900215.1 of uncultured Cryomorphaceae bacterium. Taxonomy (GTDB): domain Bacteria; phylum Bacteroidota; class Bacteroidia; order Flavobacteriales; family Schleiferiaceae; genus RFXV01. Next base: position 1,266 of record CALCFH010000508.1, on the reverse strand, counting down.
GGAGGCACAGGTGCCATCCTAGAGTATTTCGGTGAAGGAGCAGATTCTTTGAGCTGTACTGGTAAAGGCACCATTTGCAATATGGGTGCGGAAATAGGTGCAACTACTTCTACGTTTGGCTATGATTCTAAAATGGGCGATTACCTGCGCGGAACAGGTCGTCCGGATGTGGCTGACTTGGCCGATCAATACAGTGCACATCTTAAGGCCGACTCAGAAGTATACGCACATCCCGAAAAATACTTTGATCAAGTTATAGAATTAGATCTTTCAACCTTAGAACCGCATATCAACGGTCCGTTTACGCCCGATTTAGCCACTCCACTTTCAGCTTTTGCTGAGGCAGTGCGTAAAAACGGTTGGCCGGCAAAACTAGAAGTTGGATTGATAGGAAGCTGTACGAATAGCTCCTACGAAGACATTACTAGAGCGGCTTCAGTAGCAAGTCAAGCAGGTGAAAAAAATTTAGAGGTGAAGGCAGAGTTCACTATAACTCCAGGCTCTGAGCAAGTTCGATATACGGCAGAAAGAGATGGTTTATTGACTGAGTTCGACAAAATTGGTGGGGTGGTTTTGGCGAATGCCTGTGGACCATGTATTGGACAATGGGCCCGCCATACGGACGATCCCAACCGCGCAAATTCCATTATCACTTCTTTTAATAGAAACTTTGCCAAAAGAAACGATGGCAATCCACACACCCACTCTTTTGTTGCATCCCCAGAAATTGTAACAGCTATGGCTATTTCGGGTGATTTAACTTTTAACCCATTAAAAGATAAATTGCTCAATAAGCAGGGCGAAATGGTAATGCTAGACGAACCCAAAGGAATTGAACTTCCGCCAATGGGATTTGATGTTAAGAACCGCGGATTTCACGCTCCAGCTGAAGATGGCAGTGGAATAGGAGTAGCGGTGAACCCAACTTCAGAGCGCTTGCAATTATTAGAATCTTTTGCCCCATGGGATGGCAAGAATATTACCGATATGGTTCTGTTAATCAAAGCATTCGGAAAATGTACTACAGACCATATCTCAATGGCAGGTCCCTGGCTCCGCTTTAGAGGGCATTTGGATAATATCGCCAACAACACACTAACTGGAGCGGTGAATGCTTTTAATCAAAAAACCAATTCCGTCAGAAGTCAGTTAGACGGAAGTATGGGTGAAGTACCTGCTGTGCAGAGAACCTACAAAGCAGCGGGCATTCCCAGTATAGTTGTGGGAGATCATAACTACGGAGAAGGTTCTTCGAGAGAGCATGCA
>CALCFH010000507.1 GCA_937900215.1 uncultured Cryomorphaceae bacterium | reverse complement strand
CCAGTTAAAGAGTAGATTGCGATTTTAACCTGCGCATTTTTAACTAACTCAAGATTCAACTCTGCCCTGCCTTTTGAGGGATTTGGAGAGACGTTGAGTGAACTTACATAGTCAAATTGAGGCAAACCGATATCGTTGGTTGTAAAAGAAAGAGGGCCAGCAAAGGCACTGCTAACTGAACTACCACAATCGGATTGAACATAGGCATCGTAGGCGGTATTTGGAATTAAACCCGTTGCCGTTGCCATAGAATTGGCGGTTGATCCGGAGGCGACAGAATTACCCCCAACTCCTGCCCCCGAAACAACCACCTTCCAATTGTTTGAAACCGCTCCTGAAAAGGCTGTCCAGCCAATATCTACTGAGCCAATTGTTATATTGTTAACCACTAAGGCAGTAGGAGCATCACACGAAGCGGTAGATTCAAAAACGATCTGAATATTGGCTCGCTCGTTTTTAATGTCATCAATTGTAGAAGCTGGAGAAGAACTTGAAGTCTTCTTTACCACTAAATCGCTTGGAGCCGTTGATTCCCAAAACCACTTCAATGAGCCGTCGCCCGAAAAGGAAGGTGTGCTGAGTTGTGAGCAATCCCAATCGACAGCTATCTCTAATGCCCCTCCCGTATACGTAAAAGGCATATTGAAGTTGAATGCCATCCAACCCGTAGCTCCCGGAAAATTATTTGAAGTATTATAGACATTGTCTACCACCAAGGAAGAGCCAGTAGTAAGATTAATCCAAGTATCTGCAGTGGCTGAAGTAGCCGATGAATTTTTAATGTAGACTTTGAAATTGGCATTCCCCGATCCAATAATAATATTGTCTGAGGCCAACTCCCAATTCAGTGCGGTCAATGATGCTCCATTGGCAAGCCCTGCTGCTGCTAATTCGCTGGCAGTATACACATGCACAAAACGGGAATACACTGTTGTTGAATTGGTGTCTGAACGCTGAATAGGACCCCTTGTACTAGAAGAAGAAGTTCCTGCCCCAACAGTAATGCTTGCTTGTGCCAAAGGTTGAGTTAAAAGGCTAAAGGGGCCTGCAAAGCCGCTCGTACCAGAGGTTCCACAATCTGCCTCAACATATAAGTCATAGGAAGTTAGAGAAGTTAATCCTGTTGCATTGGCCGTTGTATTGGCCGTTGTGCCTGATGCTATAGCTGTGGCACTAGAACCGGCCCCAGCAACCACAAGCTTCCAGTTGTATGTATTCGCATTTGCGGAGGCAGACCAACTCATACTTGCTGAAGTAGAGCTTGTGCTTGCAGTTAAGCCCGTTGGAGGCGCACATGATGCCGCTGCTGAATACACTATTTGAATGTTAGAACGCTCATTACGAATGTCGTCTATGGTTGTAGAAGCTGCTGAACTTGAGGTCTTTTTAACCACCAGATTATTAGGCGCAGTGGATTCCCATCGCCATTTAATGGATCCATCGCCAGAAAAAACAGGGGTAGATACCTGAGAGCAATCCCAATCAACAGCTATTTCTAATGACCCTCCTGTGTAGGAAAAAGGGGCGTTGAAGTTGAATGCCATCCATCCGCTTGCACCTGGAAAATTGTTGGTTGTATTGTAGTTAATATCCACAACAAGGCTTGACCCACTAATTAAATTTATCCACGTATCTGCCACTGCAGTAGTAGCTACAGAATTCTTGATATATACTTTCAAATTCGCATTGCCAGCACCTACAATTATGTTATCCGAGGCCAATTCCCAATTGAGTGCGCTTATGGAAACCCCGCTATTCAATCCTGCTGCGGCCAATTCAGATGCAGTATACACATGCACAAAACGTGAATACACGGTTGTTGAATTAGTGTCTGAGCGCTGAAGTGGACCTCTAGTACTCGAAGAAGAAGTTCCCGCACCTATGGTTATGGTCGTTTGGGCTAAGGCTATGTTTCCGCATAGAATGAATGCGATGGCTGAAAAGAACTGAGGTAGACGTTTTAACTTCATATCACCTTTTTGGTTGGTGGTCTCCTAATTCACATCTTTTTTTATTTAGATCGTGAATTGGTCGACCAATTTTTAATCAACCAAAAATGAATCAAATATTTCTATTTTCCAAATGCTTTTCATTCTTTCCTATTCCAAAGAGCCTCTTCATTCTTCTCCATCAACATTCTAGCTGATCATTGCGATTGAATCATGGGCCTAATAAATTGTTAATCAGCTAAATAATGACGCTCGTTTTACAATTTAAATAAATATGCTTCTTTATGAAACACAGTAAAGGAATTGGTAAATAGGATTGTTGATTTGGAGTAGTTTCCTTTAAATTAGCGCAATTACTTATTCAGGACTACGACTAAAGCTAGGTCTTTAGATCGTTTTTAGTTTAGACTGGCTTACTTTCCATTGGGTTTAAACACACCCAAACTCAGAAAAAAAAAAACCGCCGAGCTACATAGCTCGGCGGTTTTTCAAACTCATTTAAGGTATTCTACCAATTCGAGAAACCTACATAAATTCCTTTTCTAGGGGTAATACACATCACTGGAAGCTCTGAAAAATAGATCGTCTCTTGCACTTCACTACCAATTAAATTCACTGCGATATCTGGTGTTTCACCTTCATCCATGATCATGATC
>CALCFH010000506.1 GCA_937900215.1 uncultured Cryomorphaceae bacterium | reverse complement strand
CAAGATGTCATTAAATATGTAAATGAAAACTTTTATGCAATTAAATTCAACGCAGAAGGAAATGATACAGTTGTATTCATGGACCAAATATTTGTAAATGAACAATACGACCCCAGCAGAGCCACTTCTCGCAATGCATCTCACCCACTTACCCAAATGGCCGCAGTTAACGGACAAATTGCCTATCCTACCATTGTCTATTTAAACGAAAACTGGGAGATCATTTCGGCAGTACCAGGCTATCTTGGTCCTCCTGCCATCGAACCAATTTTACACTATATTGTAAATGAGAAATATAAATCCATTCCTTGGACAGATTTTGAAAAAGAATTTGAAGGTAGTTGGAAGTAATACTCCATAAAAAAACCCGCTTTGTGCGGGTTTTTTTATGGGTGAAAGACCGGGTTCGAACCGGCGACCTCTAGTGCCACAAACTAGCGCTCTAACCAACTGAGCTACAATCACCATTTTAAGGAGGGCAAATATAATATGTTTCTAGCCTTAATAATACAATTAAATCACACTTTTATTTCATACCCGATTACCTTTGTTTGAATGCTCAATCGAATACATTTTGGTTTTGGCTTGGCACTAAGCATCCTACTCACCTGGTTGTCTTATGGTGCCAATCACTATTTTCCGATTCTAGGTCAAGCCGGATGGGCAATCAGCATTGGCCTCTTATTTAGTCCTGCATTAAGGCATTTTGAAAATTTCAATCCACCTATAAAATGGGTAGAGAAATACATTTTGCAGCTCGCAATTGCCTTTATGGGAACACAATTACTTTGGCTACAAGTTGTAGAATCAAAGTACTTCTTTGTCATTCTGACACTTATTGCCGTTATACTGATGTATACCTCTTTAAAGATTTTACCAAAATTTGGAATTAGTAAAGAGTTAAGTTGGCTGCTTGCTGGAGGAGAAGCTGTCTGTGGATCTGCAGCAATTGGAGCCGCTTCTGGACTAACAAAAGCCAAAGCTTCTGAAATTGCCTTGGCTATATTGATGGTCAATGGCCTTAGTACAATTGCATTATTTACAAGTCCCGTTATCCTAAAATACTTTGCATTAGAAACAGAATGGAATGCATGGTTTACGGGAGGATACATTCAATCTGCTGGCCACGCTATTGCCGCAAGCTTTGGGGTAGATGAAGCCACTGGAGTATTGGGGACTGCTTTTAAAATGGGACGCATCTTTCTTCTTATACCCTTGGTTCTGTTTACCAAATATTTCTTTTCTGTAGATGATTCTTCAACGGGCTCATCGAGAATTAAATTACCTTGGTTTCTCTATGTTTTTATAATTGGCTTTATTCTATTCAACTTAATTCCAGCTATGGCCGAACATAGAGATATTGCAAAGAAGACAGGAAATTTTCTCTTGAATTGGGCCTTAGTGGCGATTGGCCTTCACATATCACTCAAAGGGATATTAACTCAAGGCAAGTCTGCGCTTGTAGCCGCATCCTTAGTGACTTTGTTTCATCTGATATTGCTACTCCTAGTTTTCGTTTTACTATGAGGAAAAACATTTTGTTTATTAGTCCATGGTACCCAAATATGCAAAATCCCACACTTGGAAATTTTATTATTCGGCAAGCAGAACTTATAGCGGAAGATCATACAGTCTATTTTATCGCTCTTACACCCTCAAAAACGATAGAAGGCAACTTTAGAATAGAAGAGATAAAGGGGAAAAATTACATCGGTATACATCTTTATCATAATTCTAAAGGTTTCTTATCTCCGATCCATTATTACACCACGCTCTTAAGAGCGAAAGAAATTCTAGAAAAAAGGAATGCGCATTTTGATATTATTCATGGGCAGATTGTTCATCGCTCTGGATATGCTTTACACTTTTTCTCTTCCCATTTTAAAATTCCCGTTGTTTCAAGTGAGCACTGGTCTGGATATACCCCTGAACGCGATGAATCTCTTTCTCTATTTGAGAAATTGAATATTTGGTTCGCCAATAAATCAGTGGTTAAACTACTACCCGTTACTAGGCATTTAGGTTTAAGTATGCAGGCCGCAGGACTAAAATCAGACTTTGAAACTTGGTATAATGTTGTAGACTCAAAGCTCTTTTATCCTGACGAAAACAAGAATTTTGATTTCATTCATCTCTCTACACTGGATGACAATAAAAGACCGTTAGAAATACTAGAAGCATTCTATGGGGTATGGCGAAAGCACCCAGAAGTGCGCATGAGTCTGGGCGGTGATGGAAATATTAAGCCACTTTTAGAGGCGCAAAGGAAATTTAAAATACCTAGTGAGAACCTCGATATACATGGGGCTATTTCCTATCAAGAAGCTGCAACTCGAATAAGAAAGTCAAAATGCTTGGTACAATTCAGTCGTTTTGAAAACCTACCTTGCACCATTTCAGAGGCAATGACATCTGGTCTATTTATTATTAGCTCCGATGTAGGTGGGATAAGTGAGGTAATTACAGATTCAAGTCTTGGGATTTGTCTCGATTCCAATCAGTTGGTTGAACTTTCAAATGCGATGTCCGATTTTATCAGCCATCCGCAACCATCTAAGTCTTCATCCCTTTTTAACCCGAACAGGCTTAAGGAACAGATTAATTCAATATATGTAAATAGTGAAATTCACAATTAAATGTGAATTCTAGTTTTAGCAAAAATCTTTCTATTACTTTCGAATCTGATAATTCCAAACTCATGTTGAATAAACTAAGCATTTCACTTTTTTTCACTCTTTTTCTTGTTGCAGTAAATGCCCAAAAAACAGAGTACTTAGTTGAATATAAGGGCATAAATACAGAAAAGACTGAGGAAGAGAATTTCTCATTAACTATGGCTTTCTCGCATGGGAAAAGTCATATAAAAATGAAAATAGACGAAATTGAAACCATCGTTATTGCAGATGAAAAGGAGCGTAAATCAATTATTCTTTTACATATGATGGGACTCAAATTGGCGACTTCTCTTGAAGGCAATGATTTCGGGAAGTTAGATTTTATGAAAGATTTTATAAGTGACTTTAGACTTGAAGAAACGAAAGAAAGGAAAAAGATTCTGGGTTATAACTGCAAATTGATAATTGCTCATCCGAAGGAAGGAGATGAAAGCTTTCAGATTTGGTATACAGAAGATCTAACCGCATCCGGTTCTTTT
>CALCFH010000505.1 GCA_937900215.1 uncultured Cryomorphaceae bacterium | reverse complement strand
AGTATGTTCTTTAATGGGATGGTTTTTAAGACTCTCCATTGCTTCTTGAGTAGTTTTAAAACAGTGCGCTGTTTGGGGTATTTTGCATCTCGCAAAATGATCTCCCACAAATATGAGCGTGTCAATATTGAGCTGGACAGCGTGATCGATAATCTTTTGATGTTCATTTTGTGAATACTCTCCAAGCTCAAACATATCACCTAATATGGCAGCTGTAGGTTGAGTTTGGAGCTGTAAATTATCTAAAGCCAAAGACATGCTGCTCGGATTGGCGTTATAGCAGTCTACAATAAGCGCATTAAAATTACCTTTTTGCCATTGGGAGCGATGATTTTTCGGAGCGTAATTCTCCAGAGCATGAATGATGTTTTTAGAAGGAACCTCAAAAAGAACACCAACACTAATTGCAGCGGCAATATTGCTAAAATTATATGCACCAGTTAATTGAGATTGAATCAAATGACCTTGCCAACGTACGCTTATGTTTTTAGAAGGATTCTCTAGTTGAATGGTATAGGGTGAATCTGCTGTAGAGCCAAACAGCACCCTCGACATGCCTTCTGTATTCTTTAGTTGTAATGGGTCGTCAATGTTTACCAATACTTGGCTTTGACTAAACCGGAGGTTCTCGTACAATTCACTTTTACCTTTAATTACTCCTTGCTCTCCTCCGAAGCCTTCTAAATGGGCCAATCCGAAATTAGTGATGTATCCAATACTTGGCAAAGAAATAGACGCTAGAAATTCTATTTCTTTTTGAGCGTTTGCACCCATTTCAATTATGGCTATTTCATCTTGCTTAGTGATAGAAAGAATGCTAAGAGGTACACCTATGTGATTGTTTAGGTTTCCAATGGTTGCTCTCACTTGGTACTTTTCTGAAAGGACTTCACGAAAGAGTTCTTTGGTAGTTGTTTTGCCATTACTTCCCGTTAATCCTATCACTGGAATGTGCAATAGTTTGCGATGAAATAAGGCTAAATCTTGAAGCGTTTTGAGACAATCAGCTACTCTAATAACTTGTGCGGACTTCCAATTGCGGTCTTCATCGACAATAGCAAAGAGTGCTCCCTGCTGTATGGCCTCTAAAGCAAAATCATTGCCGTTGAAGCGATCTCCTTTGAGACAGAAGAATAGACAGTTTGGAGTTACTTTTCTTGAGTCGATACAAATCCCAGACGACCGAATGTAAGCGTTATAAAGTGTTTCCATTGAAGGGAGTGGTATTCCTTTTGAGTAAAAAAAAACCGGCCTTGGCCGGTTTCAAATTTAATTTCTTTTGTATCGCTTGAACTTCTTCTGTTTTATTTCTTTGGTCTCTTTTTTACGCTTTGAATCAAGATTTTGGAATCCAACTCTATCCATAGCACAACGGAAGCCTATGAAATCAGTCGCTTGATCTTCCTCTAAATAACGACGTGTACCGGGAGACATCCAATAAGCTCTGTCTTTCCAAGACCCACCCTTGTAAACACGAACAGTATTGCCAATGAGAGTGTTTTGAGCATAATCATACATAGCTGTCTGACCTTCGTCTAATTCCTGATCGTAGTAGATAGAGGATTCTTTATCACCATCTAGGTAATCACGATAGTCAGATTGCTGATAATTTCTTCTGTTTAAATTCTCCTCAACTGTAACATCTCTTACAGGAAGCTCACCGGGTAGGCGGATAATACTGCTATCAGAAGCATATTGTGGATCTTGTAAAACCTCTAAAGATCCAATGTCTTCGTAATTGTCATCTAAAGCAGTGTATTCATTTCCTCTAAATGCTCTGAAATCATTCACATCTTCTGAAGATAAAGGACGATATACATCCATAACCCATTCTGCAACATTTCCAGCCATATCATACAGACCAAAATCATTGGGAGGATAAAAACCAACTTGAATAGTAATGTCAGCTTGATCGTTCAGATATCCACCTGCACCCATATTGTCTCCATTTCCACGTTTGTAGTTGGCCAACATATCTCCACGTCCTTTTTTGTCGCCATTTCGGGTAGCTGTTCCACTCCATGGATACTTATTGCCTTCAACTGTTCTATCGAAAGAACGGTTTCCAATATTTCCATAGGCAGCATATTCCCACTCAGCTTCTGTTGGAAGTCTGAACTTCGGCAATAAGATGCCGTCTTCTATGCGTGCTGGTCTTCCTTCTTTGCCATAAACACTATTGGGATTATAATCTGGAAGGCCTTTTTTGTTCTGTTGAGTGTACTCTCCTTGCTTGTATAAATACACCTCTGAATTAAAATGTTCTGCATCTGTTTGCTCATGCATTTCATTGAAAATGCCTTCATCAATAAGAATGCGCTCGTTCACTCGGTCTGTTCTCCATGAGCAATATTTCATGGCTTGAACCCAACTTACCCCAACTGTTGGATAATAATTATAGGCAGGATGCCTCAAATAATTTTCCACATAAGTTTCGTTGTATGCAATCTTATCTCTCCAAACTAAGGTGTCAGGAAGTGCTGATCTATAGATTTCAGGATAGTAATCGTAATCAAATACTCTTCTCAACCAATACAAGTATTCTCTATAATCGGCATTTGTAACTTCAAATTCATCCATATAAAAGGAGGATACGGTTACCTGCCGAGGTACATTATTCCAATCTTTTATAAAATCCTCTTCAACTCTACCCATTGTGAAAGTGCCTCCTTCTACAAATACAAGCCCCGGAGCGGTCTGCTGTCCCTTATACTTGGTATTCACGTGAAAACCACCGTTCTTTTTGTCGTTGATTTTCCATCCTGTAGTCCCACTCTTCTGAGAGCATGAGGAAAGGATAAGAATAGACATTCCAATTGCGAAAAATGACTTCATAGATCGATAGGAAAGGTTAATATTAGATATTTTCATTGTCTTATAAACTAGAATTTAGGACAT
>CALCFH010000504.1 GCA_937900215.1 uncultured Cryomorphaceae bacterium | reverse complement strand
ACTCGGAAGTATGATATAACGACCTGGTATTATTCCATCTGCTAATTCAGGGTTCAATTTCAACAAGTCGGCCTCGGATAAATTCTTAATTGCACATAAGCTTTGAAGGTTATCCTCCTTAGTAATTCTGTATAGTTCGTACTTGTTTTCGTTGGTATCTATCGCTTCTTGACTATCCGATGAAATAGATGGTTTGTCTACACTCTTTTCTATGGGAATTACAGATGGTTCCGCCTTTCTGCCGGAATCATCTGAAGCTACTTTTTCAATTGGTTTGGGAAGCTTAGGACTGGAAATAATTATGTATTCATTCAACTTAAGACCCGCCTCAGCCAAATCTGGATTGAGAACATATAAGTCGCCTTTATTCAGTTGATATTTTCTAGTCAAACCATAAATGGTTTCGCCAGAGCTTACTCTATGATATACAATACCATTGGAAGTAGAGTCTTGCTTTGCACCCAACTTGCTCAATTTTCCAGCACTTGGAATTAAAACTTTATCTCCTGGTTTTAAGACGGCTTCTTTCGAAAACTGTTTGTTGCTGGCTTGAAGTTGTTCAATTGAAATCCCCAATGAACGAGCAATACCGTACCACGTATCTCCAATCTTAACCGAATAGATTTTAGCCGTATCTGCCTTCTCTTTTTCCAAAGCAGGAATCAAAAGTATTTGCCCTAATTTGAGGTCTGAACCAATTTCTGGATTCAAATCTCTAATTTCAGCGATCTGAATACCATATTCTCGAGAAATTCCAAAAAGTGTTTCACCTTGTTGTACAGTATGATATAAATATTTACCATTGGATTGGCCTAGAACAGATCCAAAACAAGTTAAAAAGAGACAAAAGAGCCATACAATTTTCTTCATTCCCATTCGATCGTTGCGGGGGGCTTAGAACTGATGTCGTACACCACTCTATTTACGCCTCTCACTTTATTAATTATTTCATTAGATATATCAGCAAGGAAAGAATAGGGTAAATGAACCCAATCTGCCGTCATGCCATCTACTGATTCAACAGCTCGTAGAGCCACAACATTTTCGTAGGTTCTTTCATCACCCATAACTCCTACTGATTTAGTGTCCAGAAGAATAACGCCTGCTTGCCAAACGGTGTCATATAAGCTTTCGCGCTTTAATCCGTCTATAAAAATTTTATCAGCCGCTTGCAAAGTTTCCACTCTTTCTCTTGTGATAGGACCTAACAAACGTATTGCCAGACCTGGACCTGGGAATGGATGCCTAGCCAAAAGCTCTTCTGCAATACCCAAAGACCTACCTACTCTGCGTACTTCATCCTTGAATAACATTCTCAAAGGTTCTACCACTTTGAGCTTCATTTTATCCGGTAATCCGCCCACATTGTGATGCGATTTAATGGTAACCGAAGGACCGGCTACAGAGATAGATTCAATAACATCTGGATAAATGGTTCCTTGTCCTAACCACTTCACCTCTTCTATTTCATGTGCTTCTTCGTCAAATACCTCTATAAATAGCCTTCCAATGATCTTTCTTTTTTTCTCTGGATCACTCACTCCTTCAAGCTCATCTAGAAAACGGTCTGTTGCGTCTACACCTCGAACATTCAAACCCATTCCTTCGTATTGACGAAGTACGTTTTCAAATTCATCTTTCCGTAGAAGACCATTGTTCACAAATATGCAATGCAGTTGATCGCCAATTGCCTCACTTAATAAAGTAGCCGCTACTGTTGAATCTACCCCTCCAGAAAGTCCTAAAACCACTTTATCATTGCCCAATTTAGAGCGAAGCTCTACTACGGTAGATTCAATAAAGGCAGTTGGAGTCCAATCGCGCTTACAAGCACAAATGTCTACAACGAAGTTCTTTAAAATAGTACTTCCTTCTTTTGTATGATAGACTTCAGGGTGAAATTGAATGCCGTAGGTTGCTTCTCCTTGAATGCGATACGCAGCTACTCGAACATCTTTGGTGGAGGCAACTAAATCGTAATACTCTGGTATTTCCTCAATGGTATCTCCATGACTCATCCACACCTGACTATTTATAGAGATGTGCTTAAAGAGCAGTTCATTAGGATCTATTGAATGTAGGTTGGCCCGGCCATATTCTCTGGTATTGGATTTTGCCACCCTTCCACCAAAATGATGGGCTAAAAACTGGGCACCATAGCAGATACCTAAAAGGGGTATTTCACCTTTAATTCCTCTCAAATCTGGAATCGGAGCCTTTTTTTCTAAGGTTGAAAAGGGGCTTCCAGAAAGTATTACCCCTTTTGTCTCTTTTCCAAAG
>CALCFH010000503.1 GCA_937900215.1 uncultured Cryomorphaceae bacterium | reverse complement strand
AGTTGCCTATGCGCTCATCGTCTTTGCATTCGCCTTCCAGCCGCTTATTTCCATTGTTGTAATACTCAATGTAGCTATCTTGAAAGAGGCCTTTTTTGATGGTCACTTCCCTAAGAACAACCGCCTCTTCATTATAGTACGTGCACTTTCCGTTCAATTTACCCTCTTCAGCCTGCCCAGTCATATACCTTCTGCCATTCGAATTGAATAAAACCACCTCATAGGGCTTTGTCAATTCCTTATCTCCACCATAGCCATCAAACACCAATTGATCGGAGAACCAAAGTCGCACGGGCTCCCCCGGGCCTTTATCGCCTAAATCAGCAAAGTTGTTCTTCTCGTACCAGCTGTTTTTGAAGTCTTTCCAAAAGCTAAATACATCCTCTTTCTTCTTTTTGAGAACCTTAATGACCTGCTCATTTTTACTTGGAAACAATAGGGTGTAGGAGAAATTGGCGAATTGCTCGTCTTCCATTATTTGAACATAAGAATCAGCATAAAATTGACTGAAGAATCCCTTGCTTTTATTCTTTCTGAGTTGCTCAAAAATCAGATGGTTTTGATTTACAATGGGGAATTTTAATTTCGAAGGCGTTTTATACTTTTTGCTCAGGGCAGCATTGGATTGAACCAGTTGGGCTATGCTTTTGAAGTTGTCATTTGGATCGAGCGGCGTCGAAATATTTGAAATCTCTGCTTTGCCTGAAAGCAAACTTTCCAGTCGGATGATTCTTCTCAAAGCGCGGTCTCCATTCATTTCGAAGAGAATAGCGGCATTGAATGCCAGGCAAGCTTCAACCAATAGACCGTTGTCTACACATAGTTCTGCCAGCTCTGCGTGCCCTTGCGGATTGTATGGATTGAAATTGAGGAGCTCTTTTAAGGTGTTGAAAGCAAGATCAGGACGCTTACTTAGCCTGTAGGCATTGGCTTTGTTGGCATAGAAAGAGGGATAGAATGGCCATTCTTCAATGGCTGCATCAAAAACGGCCACGGCCTCATCGTAGCGCTCTAAATTGATTAGTGCTATTCCTAGAAACTCTTTCCCATCTGGTAAATTACCACAGCTTCTAGCTAGCTCATGGGCCGACGTAAGTAAGTCTTCGTATTTCTCTGTCTTGTAATACGCCCAAGAAAGTCTCAATTGTGCTTTACAATAGGTCGTATCCCATTTGCCTACCTTTTGAAACTCTTTTATGGCGCGTTCATAGCGCTCGTCGCTATACAGTTCGTTGCCTAATTTTATTGCATCACTGCCCAAAACGGGGGGTTGCAATTCCTGACTAATTACTCTTAATGAACTCGAAATGAGGATGAAGAGAAGTAGAAGCTTTCGTTTCATATTGGATAATAGGATAAAGAAATAAAGGGAAATAGCTACAATGCATATTATCCTCAATAATCTTTATTATTTCCGAATTATCCAAATATTCAGAAAATTATTATTAGAAGCCAGCTTGGGGTATGTCAGGCTTCTTCATTGTAAACACTCTAGAGATGTTAAATCCAAAGTATACATCTCCATTTTGCCACTCTCCAGGAGTTTGTGCAATAAACTGAGGATCAAGTACGCCTCTGGAGTTACTGAAGAAGAGTTGAAATATATGTCCACCTGTCTCTATATCGAAACCAACGGATAAGCTGTTTGCATAGTCCTGCATTAGGCCGCCTTCTAAACGTGTATTTCGAACCACTTGAGGGAAGTATTCTAGATTTAGCGACACTCTCTTGGTGAATTTATATCGCCCCCCTAAGCCAACGGCAATGACATCATTGGGCTGACTATTTTGTTCTACAAGATTAAAGTGGACTAAAGAAGGGGTAATCGCTAAAGACAGATTATCATTGAATTTTCGAGCGATAATCAGTTCATACGAATAAGAGAATCTGTGATAGGGTTCTGGAATAACACCTTCAGGCTGTTTTAAGCTATTGTAAAAAACAGAGGCAAAGCCCGTTACGCTGATGGGCATATTTCTCGCTCCCGAGCTTTGGCGAAGGAGCTTAAATTTTACAGAACTGTCGTAGGTCTTCTGAAAACTACTTCTGCCTATTCCAACGTTGAGTCAATCGGTTATGCTATAATCAAAACCCAAGCGAATGTCTGCATTATCCAGACCGAAGAAATTATAGAAGAAATCGTCGCTAAAGGCACCGAAGCGGTGAAGAATTAAAAATTGCATCACTGGTT
>CALCFH010000502.1 GCA_937900215.1 uncultured Cryomorphaceae bacterium | reverse complement strand
TTCACAGATCCATCCGAACCCAAAAGATCCATAGAAAGAAACGATCATCCTTTAGCAATATATCTCTTTGGGCATTCGAACAAAGAAATGAATGGCTGGCAAAGAGATAGTCGCTCTGGTGCCCTTTTGCGCAATGAACTCATTATGCATTTAGGTAGTGAGCATCTGCCATTCGGCGGAATTGGGAAGAGTGGAATGGGAAGATATCATGGCAAAGCAGGTTTTGATACTTTTAGTATACAGCGTAGCATTATGACTAAAATAACTTGGCTGGATCTGCCCATACGTTACGCACCTTATGGCAGTAAATTAAAATGGATCAAGAAATTACTTTGATTCTCAGTTTGTACTTTTAAACGCAAATTAGATTGCACAGTTATGATTGAATCTTTTAAAAGAAATTGGTGGGTTTGGGCAATACACGGTCTTATTTTGGTTGCCTTTGGTTTGGTTAATCTAAATATTAACGACCGAGCCAATACAGGAGGTGTAATTCTATCCATCACAGGAATAGCCCTGATTAGCCTAGCGGCTGCCATTATACTCATTTCCTTGCGCTTTAGAGATCGAATAAGCTCACTTCCCTTTTGGATCGCCATGGGCATTTTAGACGCCATTCTCGGAATTGCAATCGTTTACAATGTAAATGCCGCAGGAAAAATGCTAGAGAACATTCTAGGGGCTTGGATGATTTTTTCAGGTGTAGCCCTGATGTATGTCTACGTGCGTCAAAAGAATAATAGTACCATTCTGCTCATCAACGGAATCGTAATTATTGCTTTTGGATCTATCCTCGTTTTTGACCCATTTAAGAGTCCGGAAATCATGAATATTCTGATGAGTATCGGTAGTATTACCATGGGACTCTTCATAATAGCCTTTGCCTTCAAGACAAAGCCCAACTCAAAAGAAAAAGAGCTTTTTGCCTTGCGCGACAAAGAGCGCAAAGAAAAAGAGCTCCCTGAAAAGCATACAGAAGAATAAAGGAAAAGACGTTCAAGAAATTGAACGTCTTTCTTTTTACATCCTAGTTGGACATTCAATACCCAATAGGTTCATACCATGCTCAATGGTTTTCGCAACTTGTGAGCTCAGTGCAAGACGGAAGCTCGAAAGCTCAAGGTTTTCGATATTCAAAACTGTATGACCTTGGTACCAAGAATTGTACAATTTAGTGAGTTCGAAAAGGGTATTTGCGATAATACCTGGGTTCATTTGATCTGCTGCTAATTGAAGTGAATCGGTATACTGCGACAAAGTATGAATGAGTTCAACTTCGGCATCATCGGGTTCAATATCGTAATTCGCCGGTAGGTTTAAGGGCTCGGCCTTTCTCTTTAATGCGCTGATTCGCGCAAAGGCATATTGTATAAATGGACCCGTATTACCATTAAAATCAATAGATTCCTCTGGGTTGAACAACATATTCTTTACAGGATCTACCTTCAATATAAAATACTTGAGTGCCGCATGACCAATCTGACGGTACAGACGTTCTTTATCTGATTCTTGTAGCCCGTCTGTCTTGCCTAGTTCTTCGGAGATTTTCTTCGATTGATCTACCATTTCTTGTAATAGATCATCGGCATCCACAACGGTTCCTTCTCTCGATTTCATTCTTCCACTAGGAAGATTCACCATACCATAGGACAAATGGTAGAGTTTTTCAGCCCAATCGTACCCAAGCTTCTTTAAAATGAGAAATAAGACCTTAAAGTGATACTCTTGCTCATTTCCAACCGTATAGACCATGCCTTTCAGTCCAAAATCTTTGTATCTCTGAATGGCTGTTCCAATATCTTGAGTAATGTAAACAGAGGTTCCATCCTTTCGAAGTAGAAGTTTTTCGTCCAAGCCATCTTCTGTTAGATCAATCCAAACCGATCCATCTTCTTTCTTGTAGAAAACACCTTTAGAAAGGCCTACTTCTATGGCTTCTTTGCCGAGTAAATAGGTTTCACTTTCGTAATAATTTTTATCGAAACTCACTCCTAAAGAAGCATAGGTTTCATTGAAACCATCATACACCCACGCATTCATTTTAGACCAAAGAGCGAGAGTTGCTTCATCGCCCTTTTCCCATAGAATTAGGAGTTCTTGGGCTTCACGCATTGACTTCGCCTCTTTCTTGGCTTCTTCTTCTGGCATTCCATTCGCCACTAAATCAGCTGCTTCAGCCTTGTATATGCGATCAAATTCTACATAGTACTTGCCTACGAGCTTATCGCCTTTCAGGCCAGAAGACTCTGGTGTTTCTTCTTTTCCACTTTTCATCCATGCGTACATAGACTTGCAGATATGTATACCTCTGTCGTTAATAATCTGCACTTTTACCACTTTCTGACCTGTGGCAGCAATTATTTGGGCAATCGAATGTCCTAAAAGATTGTTTCGTATATGTCCTAAATGCAGCGGTTTATTAGTGTTGGGCGAAGAATATTCGATTACTAAAGGAGCCTCTTCCTTGAAGGGAAGATCTAATTCGCTGGTGGATAAATCAACCAGTACACTGCGCCAAAAGGCAGGCTTCAATTCTATATTTAAAAAGCCTTTTACAACATT
The DNA here is from genome assembly GCA_937900215.1 of uncultured Cryomorphaceae bacterium. Classification (GTDB taxonomy): domain Bacteria; phylum Bacteroidota; class Bacteroidia; order Flavobacteriales; family Schleiferiaceae; genus RFXV01. The sequence goes on along the minus strand of CALCFH010000502.1, from coordinate 1,109 downwards.
AAATCCCTCTATTTCTTGTATTTCTGCCTTAAGGAACTCACCCATTTTCTGAGCAAGAACAGGAGGTGCCAATCGCGTAGGTTGTGCATAAGGAAAAACAACAACAGTAAATTGACCCTTGAATTCTTTGCGAGTGAGTTGGAGGTCTGGCGACTTAATTTCCAGTTGAAACTCTTTACTAAAAAAATCGACTACTGCCTTAGAAAGGCTGGTTTTGATTTGTATCATTTGGCAAACTTTGCTTTGAGCTTGGTATGAACCGAATTCAATATTTGAAAGGCTGTTTCAGCCATGGCATTTCCTTTATTATCTAAGACCGGATTAACTTCTGTAATTTCAAAACAGCACAATCTCGGATCTTCTATTAGCGAGAGGATTATCTTCTCAACCTCCTCCGCTTTAAATCCTCCCGGAACTGGAGTACCTGTACCTCTAGAAATAGAAGGATCCATGCTATCTACATCAAAAGAGACGTAAATCTTGTCGCAGCCTTCCATCCGCTGCATTACTCTTTTTATGGACTCATCGTGACCATAATTTCGATAGTCTTTAACGGTAACATTGGGTACTTTATGTCGAATAAGCAGGTATTCCTCAGGCTTTTCATAATCGCGTACGCCCAAAAAGATTAAATCTTCGTAGGCCAATCTTTGCTCCTCTCCTTTCAAAGCATCCCACAACTTAGAAGTTTCGGCAGGAACATTTACAATTTTACAGTCTAAATTATCTTCATAAAGGGCTGTAGACAAGGGCATGCCGTGAACATTTCCAGAGGGAGAAGTGTAAGGCGAATGCATATCGGCATGCGCATCGATCCAAATCACCCCTAAACGGCTATTTGGGAAGGCACTTTTTATACCTGCTATAGTACCACCTGCATTAGAATGATCTCCGCTAATTACAACCGGAAAATCATTGTCCATGATTACTTCCTTCATCTTAGCCTCCATTCGCATATACACCTTATATATGCCATCTAATCGCTTGGCCACAGGGGTTTTAACGTCTTCAAAAAGCTTGTGATTTTCATGTTCAATAAACTCTGGCTTGAGCTTTCTAAAGAACTTAGGATTGAATTTATACGATGCAATTAGCATAGCATCATACCC
>CALCFH010000501.1 GCA_937900215.1 uncultured Cryomorphaceae bacterium | reverse complement strand
TTGAGTTTTTCCGTACCCTTTGGCGTTAAAATTCCGCCTTCACTCCGCAATATTTTTAAAGAGCTTCAGAATGATTTAGAGTGTGAAATAGACATCCAACACGGCAACCTTTCAAGTTGGGCGAAACAGGGAGTCTTGCTCCTTAATTCTAGTCTTAGCGTAGAAGAGTCTAAACCGGGAAGTCACCGGCACTGGGGCTGGGAATCATTTACTGATTTAATCATTCGAACACTCTCAGAAGAAAAAAATCATCTTGTTTTTTTACTTTGGGGAAACCATGCAAAGAAAAAATCCGTTTTCATTCATCCAAGCCGACATTTAATTCTTCATGCTGCACATCCTTCGCCGCTATCTTACTTTAGAGGTTTTGAAGGATGCAAGCATTTTTCTAAAACCAATCACTACCTCCAACAAAATGGCCAAACGCCTATACAATGGGACAATTTGGATTTTCCTTAACCTGCTGCCCATTTTAGGCCTTTCTCAACCTAATTGGATTTTAACACATTCTGCTTTTGGCCAAACGCCAGAAGATTCACTCGTTTTTCAAGACTCTAGCAAGCATGCTGCCTTCTATACAGCCTTGCTCGCCGATGCCGAAAGTCTGGGCTATTTTAGGCATGACCAAAAGTGGAGTCGAACACCCAACTATATATTGCTTTCTATCGACTTTATGAACCCGCTGACTATTAACGGGCTTGAGTACAAATCATGGCAATTGCAACAAAAGCAACTGCTGCTTGAAAACTCGAAGAATGGCTATCCCTTTATCAGTCTTGATATCACCCAGATTTCTTTTCAAGGCGAAGACATTCAAATCCTGAGCCGTCTTCAAAACGGACCATTCTTGCTCATTGACACACTCATTCAAAAGGGCGAAGTCTCTCTTTCAAGAGGTTTTTTAAAACACCACTTTAAATTGCATCAGGGCGCTGTTTATTCAGATCAGAAACTTATTGATCTCCCTAAAAAAATGGCCGGTCTAAACTTCGTTGAATTCAGTCGGTCTTCTGCCGTGCTTTTTACCCCAGAAGGTGCTGCCATTTACCTCTATCCAAAAAAGCGAAAAGCCAATAAATTGGATCTTTTACTTGGCTTAAATACCCAAGATGGACAAGTAGTTCTTTCTGGAAAAGCGGATATTCAATTGGTAAATACCTTTAAAAAGGGTGAGAAAATTGGACTGAAATGGGAGGCGCCACCCGATGGTGCTCAGCAACTGCAGTTGGAGTTAAAGCTTCCGTATTTATGGGGAAGCAAATTCTGGTTTGAAAATAAATTCGAACTCTACCGACGTGATTCTTCTTTTCTAAACACCTCCTGGATTTCAAAGCTGAAATATGCCAAAGACGCCCGCTCCTTTGCCGGTGTTGTATACAGAAATGAGGCCTCGAGAACAGGCTTTGCCGCCAATGATCAATTCTCAAATTATTCCAAACAACTTTGGGGAATTGAGTTGAGTACTGATTTTACGGATGCGCTCTTTTCTCCAAGCTCAGGCGGAGAGTACTCCATTGAAGCCACAGCGGGGAAAAGAATAGATCCCATCTCAACAGAAGATCAATATAGGTTTGAACTCAAAGCGACACATTTTCTCAAGCTGCATTCCTTACATATTCTGCGAATAAAAGGCGAAGCCGCCTCTTTTATTGGAGAGCGACTAAGCTTGAATGAGCTGTTTCGCGTAGGCGGAATTGAACAGCTGAGAGCTTTTCCTGAACAATCTATTTTCACACAACAGTATGCAACTACAAGCTTAGAATACCGATTTAGGCTAGAATCTACAAGCTATTTTAAGCTATTCTTCGATACCGGATTCATCCAAAATCAATCCAAGGAATTAGATTTATTCTACGGTTTGGGAACGGGAATTAGTCTGCTTTTAGAAAATGCATACGTAAATCTCGACATTGCCGTTCCTAAAAACGGGAGTCAAGCTTTTGATTTCAGAAGCACAATAATTCATGTTGGCTATGCTGGTCGTTTTTAAATATCTTCGGTGGAATGAAAGAGGCCCTTTTTTCAACCGTATTTTAATGCCTAAATGAGAAACATACTCTATGTTTTTGGCTTTGTTTGGATGGCAATGGGCTGCGGTGGCGGCCTCAGTCCTTCTGACCAAAATTTGGCACATCTCTATCAAGACGGTGGGCTTGGCATTCAACCTGTTTTGCAAGTTGTACATCATAAAGTAGATTCTAGTTTAATACGAGTACAATTAGATAGAAATCAACTCTTGTACATCCGCGAGCCTGAGCAAGACACCTTTCGGGCGGAGGTCAGACTGAGCTATAGTTTTTTCGCGAACTATCAGACCTTGCAACTTTTAGACAGTGGCAGCACCACTCTCTTGGATCGAAAGCTTTCCACTGAAACGGGTTTCATTCAGAGTTCTTTAGCCTTTCTCAGGCCAGAGGGATTAAAAGAAGCATTTTTAAGAATCAATATCAAAGATGTGCAACGAAACTTCGACCTCTCTTTTGATTACCCCATACGCAACCAAGATCTGCAAGACCAGCAATATTTTGAGTTGCGGGAAATTGGCGGAAGACTGCTTTTTGAACCTTGGGTAACACCTGAGCACTCGTACAGAATAAATTATCTGCTAAAGGAAGACGTAAAACTCTTTGTGCGGTATTACAATAGAGATTTTCCCATCGCCATTCCTCCTTATGCAGAAAACAAAAGCGATCCCTTTATTTTTAAAGAAGATAGTTTGTTCAGCATTTCCTCTCAAGATACATTGCAGTTCAAGCATTTGGGCATTTATCATTTCCAGTTAGACACATCCAGCACCTCTGGTTTTAGTGTTTTCAATTTTGGAAATTCGTTTCCTTACGTCTCTGATATAGATCAATTAGCGCCACCCATGCGCTATCTCACAACGCGAAAGGAACACGAAGAAATGTCTGCCGCTCTTTCTAAGGATAGCCTAAAATTATTGGCCGATCGGTTTTGGATACGAAATGCAGGCAGTGAGGAAAGAGCTCAAACTGTCTTCCAAGAATTTTATTCAAGAGTCGAAAACTCAAATGAACGCTTTACCTCCTACATTGAAGGATGGAAAACAGATCGCGGAATTATCTACATAATCTACGGCCCGCCAAGCCAAGTTTTTCGTTCAGACGAAGGAGAGTCTTGGGTATATGGAGACCGCAACAGCGACTTAAACTACGCCTTCAATTTTTATAAGATCAACAATCCTTTTTCTGCCAACGATTATGCCCTAGCCCGCTATGCCTATTATCGGTATGGATGGGGTCAGGCCGTGGGTGCTTGGAGAAATGGGAGGAGCTACGGAGTGAAGGATATCAAAAGAGAACAAGATGCACGAGATGCACAAAACCGCCAACAAAGACAGTCACCAGCTTTTTGGTATTAGACCATTAATGGAAGCCATTTGGGCGGGAAAAGGAATAGATAAAATATTTATTCAGAAGGGTCTGAAGGGAGACAATAGCGCAGAACTTCTTGCATTGTTGAAAGAATACGACCTTCCATACAACCTTGTACCCATAGAAAAGCTGAATAGATTAACTCGAAAAAACCACCAAGGGGTTTTCGCTTTTCTCACTGAAGTAGAGTTTCAAAGAATAGACGACCTCCTTCCTATTCTCTTTGAACAAGGCCAAGAACCACTTATTGTTTTACTTGATAAGATTACCGATGTGCGGAACTTTGGTGCCATAGCGCGCAGCGCAGAATGCCTTGGTGCCAACGCGATTGTTGTTCCCACTCGAAACGCTGCGCCTGCAAGTGGAGATGCCGTGAAAACTTCGGCTGGTGCCCTATTGCGACTGCCCATTTGCAGAGAGGCAAACCTGAAAGAAAGCATACAATTTATGCGCAACTCGGGATTGCGTATAATTGGTTGCACTGAAAAAGGGGCTCGATCATTATATGAAACCGACTTAACTGGTCCGCTTTGCATAATTATGGGTTCAGAAGAGGATGGAATTTCGCCAGAATACCTAAAAATATGCGATGAAAAAACCTTTATTCCAATGAAAGGAGAAACCGCCTCTTTAAACGTTTCCGTTGCTTCAGGAATTCTTCTTTCAGAAATTAGCCGTCAACGCAATTGATACCCTATGCTCAGACTTTTTCTTCTCCTTTCATCGATTTTTCTAGCATTTTCTTCTAAAGGACAATTCCGCTGCCAGGACCTCAAAGCTTCTTCGTTTCCTTTGGTTGGGCCTTCTATAGATTATAATTCAAGGAGCGACACCTTTGACATTCTGCATACACATCTCAATCTCGATATTCGCAGCACCTCTTCTTTTGTAGCAGAAACCCAGCTGCGTATTTATACCAAATTGCCCAGCTCCAAACTTCGCCTCGATTTACTCAACTTCAACGTAGATTCGGTTGCCATCAGTGGAAAAACACTGCAATCGTTCACCCGAAACAATCCGTTTCTAGAAATAAACGCCAACAATGGTTTTGCTCAAGGCGATAGCTTTTTGGTAAAGGTGTTTTACCGCGGAACACCGGCTACCGATGCATCGGGCTGGGGAGGATGGCACAATGCCAATGCCTATTCTTTCAATCTTGGGGTGGGTTTTCAGGCCAATCCGCATGTATACGGACGAAGCATTTTTCCCTGCTTCGACAATTTTGTTGAAAAAAGCACTTTCAGCTCTAGCGTTTTAACACTGTCGCCAAAAAAAGGAGTTTGCAGTGGAAACCTTATTTCAGAAACTACTCAAAATGGAGAAATCACAACAAGCTGGGAGCTTACAGATCCTATTCCCTCTTATTTATTTGCGGTTGCAGTCTCTGACTATCTCAAATGGTCTCATACTACGGTTGGCCTAAATGGGTCTATAGAAGTGGCTGTGTATGGAAGAAGCACAGACACCGCAAATATTCGCAATAGCTTTAGAAATATCGATTCCATCTTCGCAGCTTTCGAACAGTATTTTGGCCCTTATCCTTGGCAAAGAATAGGTTATTCCATTACCACCATTGGCGCTATGGAGCACGCAACCAGCATCCACTTTCCTAGAAATTTAGTAGACGGAAGTTTAAATGGAGAGGACATTATAGCCCATGAATTGGCGCATCATTGGTTTGGAAATTTGGTGACTTGTGAACGCGCGGAAGACATGTGGTTCAACGAAGGATGGGCAGAATACTGCAGTCATTTATACGAGGAATACGTATATGACCGAGCCCGCTATTTAAAGACCGTTCGCGAAAATCGAGACTATGTATTGCGCTTTGCGGCTATTCGTGACAATGGTCATAAAGCGCTAAGCAACATTGATCAGGATTATACCTATGGCCAGCACATTTATCAGAAAGGAGCAATGGTGGCGCACAATTTAAGAGAATATATGGGCGACAGCCTATTCTTTGGTAGTCTGCGCTCTCTATTTGCCCAAAAGGCTTTTGGAAACCTCAGCATAGATGGATTTCAGAGCTTTCTTGAAAATTACTCTAGCCTGAATCTCGATCCCTTTTTCGATGGATGGGTGCACCAAGCGGGCTACCCTGGATTTGAGATAGATTCAATCTATATTTCTCCCAATAGCATAGGAAACCAAGTGCAGTTGCGCATCCAACAAAAAACATATGCAGCCCCGCAGTGGTACAAAGAAGTTCCTTTAACTCTAAAACTTATGGACAGTTCGGGTAATACAGACTATGTACAAACCCTTTCCTCCAGTATAGGTGAATTTACCAGCCTGCAGTTTACCACCCCCTTAACCGATGTTCAATCAGTAGTGATAGATCCAGTCGGATTGGTCTTGATGGCTCAAAGCACCGAAGAGCGCAGTTATACCCAAGCAGGTACAGAGAGTTTATCGAACCTGCATTTTAATTTAGACATCCAAACCGTGGGCAGTCCGGCCTCCCTAGCCATCACCCACCATTGGGTAGCGCCCGATCCTTTAAAGCTTAACGCATCCAACTTTCGCCTTTCTCCCAATCATTTTTGGAGTGTGGATGGAAACTGGGATTCAGATTTTTTGTCCAAAGCACTGATTACATTCGACGGCCGAATTAGTTCGGCAGGTTTGGATGCTGATCTACTAAAATCTGGAGAAGACAGTCTTCTACTCTTCTACCGAGCCAATCCGTCAGATGATTGGATGGTATATCCGCATTACCAGAAAGACATGCAAGGCAGTAATTTCAATAAAGTTGGATTGATGCGACTTTCCGAATTGCTGAAAGGTCAATATTGCTTTGCAAATGGAAATCCGTCTATTTCTATTGGAGAAATTTCAAAAGAAGAAACAGACACATTGGTGCTGTATCCCAATCCAGCCAAAGACAAACTCAGCATTGAATTACCTGAATCGGTTCGGCCTAAAAAACTCAGTATTCTACTGTACGATCAAACAGGCCGATTATTGAGCAGCCCAAGCTTTGAGCTTTCAAAAAGCAATAGATTACTGGAATTGAATATAGCTTCCCTTGCAAAAGGAAGCTATTGGATAGTGATTAACGGTTGGAAGGGCCGATTTGAAAAAAGCTGACTAGAGCTTATTCAGTTGCAATTGGATGGCTTCAATCTTGGATTCAGCATCCGCCATTTTTGCCTTCTCTCTTTCCACTACTTGAGCAGGCGCACTCCCTACAAATCGTTCGTTGTTCAATTTCGCTTGAACTGATTTTAAAAAACCTTGTTGATAGGCTAGCTCTTTGTTTAGCTTCTCTTTCTCCTCCTCTGGATTTACTCGATCGCCCAATTGAAGGTAGTATTCAGTTTGACCAATTCTAAAGCTACTTGCCGATTCTGGAGCCACTTCAACCGAGAGAATTTCAGATAAATTGGCCAATTTGCCCACTATGCCAAGCAAACAAGGGCTTTTACCACTGAAATATAAAACCAAGCTTTCCTTTGGCGACATGCCTACCTGACTTCTAAGATTACGAACTGAAGTAACGGTTAGCTTACTGTGCTCAAAGCGCTCTACAAATTCAGAATTAAAGGCAAGAGCAGACGGATAGGATGCTTGGGCTAAGCTTTCACCCTTCTTCCTTTCTTCAAGAAGGTGCCAAAGCTCTTCTGTCAAGAACGGCATAAATGGATGAAGCAAGCGCAACAAAGAATCGAAATACACCCGAGATTTTTCGTAGATCTCCCCACTCATTTTCCCTTCAAAGGGCTTAATCGCCTCCAGGTACCAGCTGCAGTAATCATCCCAAATAAGTTTATACAAAATCATCAGAGCATCGGCTATTCTGAAATCGGCGAAGGCTTTTTCCAACTCTTCCATGGCCGCATTCAATCGATGTCCGAACCAGTCAACCGCCTCTTGTTGCGAAGCATCGGCAGGAAGAGCCATGTTAACTTCCCAACCTGAAAGCAAACGGAAGGCGTTCCAAATCTTATTCGCAAAATTTCTTCCCTGTTCAATGAGCTTTTCATCGTACAGTAAGTCGTTGCCGGCTGGAGAGCTGAACAACATACCCGTGCGAACCGCATCGGCACCAAACTCTTTGATTAATATGAGAGGATCTGGCGAATTTCCGAGCGATTTAGACATTTTTCTGCCCAGCTTATCTCGCACAATTCCAGTCAGATAAACATTAGTAAACGGCTTTTCATCCAAGTATTCATATCCAGCCATAGCCATTCTTGCGACCCAGAAATACAGAATCTCGGGTGCCGTAACCAAATCGTTGGTTGGATAATAATACTTGAGCTCCTCATTGGGTTTTCCGCTCGCAAATACTTTCGGATCAAATACACTCATGGGCCATAGCCACGAGGAGAACCATGTATCGAGTACATCTTCGTCTTGAGTGAGCGAAACAGGCTCTTTGCCGTATTTTTTCTGGTAATATTCAAAGGCCTGATCTTCGGTTTTTCCAACAGCCACCTTTCCTTCAGGGCAATACCAAGCCGGAATTCTATGTCCCCACCACAATTGCCTAGAAATGCACCAATCTTTCACATTCTCCATCCAAGAACGGTACATATTCTTGAATTTAGGCGGATGAAGTTGGATTTGATCATTTAAAACATTCACTAAGGCCGGCTTAGTGATATCTCGCATGCTTAAGAACCACTGCAAAGAAAGACGAGGCTCTACTACAGCATCGGTGCGCTCACTGAATCCGATATTGCTTTTATAGTCTTCTGTTTTCTGAAGATATCCCTTTGCCTCTAACTCCTTGGCAATTTTTTTTCTAGCCACAAACCGGTCCTCACCCACATAAATCTGTGCCTTTTCGTTCAGCGTTCCATTGTCATTTAAAAGGTCGATTACGGGCAGGTTATGACGCATTCCAATTTCATAGTCATTGATATCGTGGGCGGGCGTAACCTTTAAACATCCCGTTCCAAAATCGAGCGAAACATACTCATCGGCTATAATGGGGATAGCCTTATTGATCAAAGGGATGATGGCATTCTTGCCAATCAGATGAGTATAGCGTTCATCTGCCGGATTTACGCAAATGGCGGCATCGGCCATAATGGTTTCCGGACGAACGGTTGCGATGGTAACAAATTCACCTTCGGTTCCTTCCAAAGGATACTGAATATAATAGAGTTTCGACTGAACTTCTTTGTGATTCACCTCATCGTCTGAAAGGGCTGTTTGTCCTTGCGGATCCCAGTTGACCATGCGAATACCACGGTAGATTTTACCCTTCTCAAAAAGGTCAATAAAAACATCTTGCACAGCATCGTAGAGCTCGGGCTCCATGGTAAAGCGGGTTCTATCCCAATCGCAACTGGCACCCAGCTTCTTGAGTTGATCTAAGATAATTCCACCGTATTTCTCTTTCCACTCCCAGGCATAGCTTAGAAACTCTTCTCTACTCAGTGTGCTTTTCTCTATGCCTTTCTCCTTCAGCATAGTCACCACCTTGGCTTCGGTAGCAATAGAAGCATGGTCGGTTCCGGG
>CALCFH010000500.1 GCA_937900215.1 uncultured Cryomorphaceae bacterium | reverse complement strand
AGTAGGCATTCCTGAATTAATTTTTTCAATCTGTGTTGAAAGGATATTAAGATCCAGTTCCTCAATGTGATCCTTCGAATACATAAAAAACTGAGTTGAATTCCATCCAAAATGCTGAAAAATAAGCTCTTTCACAATTGCTTTAGACTCAGAAGTTGAATGTCCAGCCAACTCAACTTGCTTTCTTGCATTCCTTTCAAATTCTTCAAATACCATTGCACTAAGTTCTACAACTCTTCTGATATCTGAAAGAAAAATAAGTAGGCCCCGCTGTTTATTAACTCAAAGTAATACACCCCATAAACGGCAACTAAAATGAACGAATAAGTTCTACTTTTATAAAAACTTTAATGATGAAATATTTCCGCCCTTTGTTGTTTGGCCTTTGTTTTTTAACAAGTACCCTTGTGTTTGCTCAGAAAATTAAATCCACCGATGTTCCACAGTTGGTTCAAGAGGCAAGTAAATCTGCTGGGGTCCCATCAACATCGGTAAGTTGGGAAATCGAAGAGGGCCTGTATCAGGCTGAATATGATTTGAATGGCATTGAAACCACAAAAATCTTTTCGAATGCTGGTCAGTTTTTAGCCTCCGAGACGGAGATAAAAGTAAGTGCGTTGCCAGCAGCCATTTTGAAATTCTCTGCTGTGGAATGGCAAGGAAAAAAGATAACCCAAGCCAGCAAAATAGAATGGACTAATGGATCAATCCAATATGAAATTGAGATTGAAGGTCATGAGTATATTTTAGATGAAAATGGCATGCTTCTTAACAAAGATGCAAGTCAAGATTCGGATGGAGATGAGGAGTATATCGATAATTAGTATCCTTTTCTTTTGAATTAGGTTAAACCTGACAGTCGCTAATTTTTAAAACTCTCTTATTGTGGGTTTTATCTATTGTTTATTTTTTAAAAAAGCCTTCGGCTGTTCTGCTGCTTATGTGACTTGCTTAGTTTGTTTCTGAGATCACATTCATTTCATTTTTTTAGCAAGAGCCACTTCCGAAGAGTGTTTTAGCGGCAATATCGCATGATTTTCAAAACGAATTTCCACTGTAGAGAATTAAGAAATTCGCAATAGGATAGCAGCCATATCCATTAAAATGGGGCTGGCTCTTTCTTATTTCTTGATCCATTTGACTTTTAATTAAAAGTCAAAACCTCAGGTAGACTAAATCCATATTCTATAAATTTCGAAGGCCATCTGAGAAGAAATAATAGCTACATTCAAAAGAACAAAACCATCATTTTACTCTATATTGTATGCCATGAAAACACCTTCAAATACCCTGCGAAACGGAATTATCACTCTGCTTATCATTGTGTTATGTGGATGTGACACTAAAGAGCCAGAATTAAACAAGGATACAAATATGCTGCTACAAGAATGGTCTGGACCTTATCAAGGTGTACCTGCTTTTGATAAAATGAAATTGGAAGACTTAAAAGATGCACTTCAACAGGGTATGGATTTAAAGTGGAAGGAAATTGAACGCATTGCGAATTCAAATGAAGATCCAACATTTGAAAATACCATTGTTGCTTTAGAAAGCAGCGGTAAGGCGCTAGACAGAGTTTTTCAATACTATGGCGTTTTTAGCAGTAACCTTTCTAGTCCAGAATTTAGGGCAATTGAGGCTGAGATGGCTCCCATACTTTCTGAATTTCAATCCAAAATAACACAAAACACAGCTCTTTTTCAGCGAATTAAAGCTGTTCATACGGCTTTACAGGAAAAGCCTTTAGATGCAGATCAACAAAGAGTAGTTGAATTAATCTACACTCAATTTGCAATGAATGGAGCGGAGTTAGACTCAGTGCAAAAAGCCGAATACGCCTTGATAAGCAAGGAGTTGTCGAGCTTGTATACTCGTTTTTCGAACAATGTATTACACGATGAGGAAAGTTATGTGACCTATCTAAATGAAAACCAATTGGGTGGATTACCCGAGGACTTTATCAAGTCGGCAGCAGGAACAGCAACTGAAAAGGGAGAAGCAGGAAAATACGCTATTACCAACACCCGGTCAAGTATAGATCCATTCCTAACCTACTCTACAGAAAGGGCTTTGAGACAGCAGATTTGGACCCAATATTATTCAAGAGGAGACAATAACGATGAGTACGACAATAAAGAATTAATCGCGGAAATTCTTCGCAAGCGAAGAAGAAAGGTAGAAATATTGGGATTCGAAAATTACGCTCAGTGGCGTCTTCAGGATAGAATGGCCAAAACTCCAGAAAATGCTTTGAACTTGATGGAATCCGTATGGCCTGCGGCTATTGCTAGGGTTGGTGAAGAAGTTGCCGACATGCAAGAAGTGGCCAATAGAAAAGAAAAAGGGATTACTATCGAACCTTGGGATTATCGTTTTTATGCAGAACTAGTTCGCAAGGAAAAATATGATTTGAATTCAGATGAGGTAAAGCAATATCTTCAATTAGACAAACTAACAGAGGCAATGCACTTTGTTGCATTGAAACTATTTAATTATACGTTTACCCCTGTTCCCGAGGGTTCTGTTCCCGTTTTTCATTCCGATGTTAAGGTTTGGGAGGTAACAGACGCCACAACATCTAGACACATTGGCTTATGGTATTTAGATCCGTATGCTAGAGAGGGCAAAAGATCAGGCGCTTGGGCCACCATGTACCGCAGTCAGTCTAGTTTCGAAGGAGAAAAGAACGTACTCGCCTCAAATAATTCAAATTTTGTTAAACCTGCAGCAGGAGAGGCTCTATTGGTTTCTTGGGACGATGCCACTACTTTTTTCCATGAATTCGGACACGCTTTGCATTTCTTTTCATCAAAAGTTCGATATCCTGTTTTAAATTCTGGGGTACGAGATTATACTGAATTTCAATCTCAACTATTAGAACGCTGGTTATCTACAGATGAAGTCATCCAAAATTATTTGGTTCATAATAAAACGGGTGAACCCATGCCTACAGAACTCATAGCTAAGATTAAAAAAGCATCAAATTTCAATCAAGGCTTCTCAACTACAGAATATTTGGCCTCAGCTTTAATGGATATGAAACTACATCTTGCAGATCCAAAAGAAATGAATGTCGCTGATTTTGAGAAGACTACCTTAGAAGAAATGAATATGCCAAAAGAGCTACCGATGAGACATAGAACTCCTCATTTTGGCCATGTTTTTTCTGGAGAAGGATATGCTACCGCTTACTATGGATATATGTGGGCAGATGTTCTAACTGCGGATGCAGCTGAAGCTTTTGCAGAAGCACCCGATGGATTCTATGATTCGGCCTTAGCAAGCAAGCTAGTTGAGTATTTATTTGCACCTAGAAATTCTATTGATCCCGCTGAGGCGTATATCTTATTTAGAGGAAGAGATGCTAAAATTGAAGCCCTTATGCGCGATAGAGGTTTCCCTATTGTTACAGAGTAAATACCATTACCAAAATTAGTCCTGCAAACTGAAAGAATTTTTAGAATGAAATTATTTGATCTTGAGCTAGATCCATCTAAAAATTGGTTGCCAATGG
>CALCFH010000499.1 GCA_937900215.1 uncultured Cryomorphaceae bacterium | reverse complement strand
ATAGAAACCGTCAATGTGCCTGTTTGTGCACCATACATATGATACCAAAAACGCATTTCTGGCACAGTTAAAGGGGATAAATCAATTGGTCGAGAGATTAAATTTGCCACGCTTCCATTAGCGCCTAACGAAGATTCTACGAACATGTATTTTCCTGTTCCTGTGGTATGATCACCAGAGGGTCCCGTATTAAAGGCTGCACTGCCCGTACCTACTCCCCAGAAAAATTGAGAAGTTCCAAAACCACCCGTATTTCCTCCAGGCGTTCTTTCCCAGCAAGAATTAATGGCGTCATTGGCATTGGTAAAACCTGTGCCTGGAACCCAAGCACTTGGATCAAAAGTTTGATTTATCGGAGCCATAGAAGGGCTACAAGCGGTAGTAAAGGATATAGGCCCAATCCAAGCACTAACATCTCCCAGTCCACAGCTGTCGCGCACATAGGCCTGATAGGTGGTTTGAGGATTTAATCCATTCAGAGTGAAATTAGAGGAGCTCGCACTTACAATTGTTCCAGTGCCCAATGCAAATCCTGGCGCACCGTATTGAATATTCCAGTTAGTGGCTCCGCCAGTTATCCAAGTTAGAAATGCAGAATTGCTACTTTGAGATGGACTTTGCAAATTTGAAGGAAAAAGGCAGGTTGGAGGCGGAATGTGCGTTACCGTAACGGTCCATGAGTTATTATTGACTTTATTCTGAACAATGCTACAGCCCGCAGTACCAAAGGTTTTAAAAGCGTGCATTACAAACTTTATTTGCCCTGTTGCACTTACCCCATTGGCTATGGTTAAGCCATTTCGGCTATACGGAAAAGTGCCGGTTGTGTTGCCCGCTCCACTAGCAAAAGTAGCTTCCCTTACACCTGTTGATGCGCATTCTATATAGCTTCTTTGTTCGCTCATCCAAGCAGCTCCATCTGCCGTCATCGAATACACTACACTTGTAGTCAGCACAACATTTCCTGGTGGAATGTTTATCGTAATTGTATCTGGGCAAGTGGATTCAGAGGATGTATTCGGCAAGGCACCTACAGTGGTTCTTAAGGTACCAAAATCTCCTGCACTAAAAGTTACTGAGGTTTGTACCTGAGCACCTAATAACCAGACAGTTAATGAAATGGCAAGAGTGAAGTATTTGCGCATTCGCTTCGAATTAGTTAAAATGATTCCAATTTGCTAATTAAATCAAAAATCCATCAATAAATACCCTGTCTTTTTGTATGTTCGTCTTCAATGAGTAAAGGGCATGTCGCTTTGACATTCAACCACATAAATTCTGGCCTTCTTGCAAAATGAAAAACATATTTACACTCTTCCTTTTTTGTCTGTTCATTCCATTTTGTTCAGCCCAATCTCTGGCTCTTTTAAAATACGATGGTGGGGGTGATTGGTATTCAAATCCAACTGCCTTAGGTAATCTCTCGACCTTCTGCAACAAGGCCTTAGAAACCCATTTGTCTCAGCAAACTGCTACTGTTAGTCTAACGGATGATCAGTTATTTGCGTATCCCTTCATTCATATGACAGGGCACGGAAATGTTGTTTTTTCAGAAGAAGAACTCGACCGTTTAAGAACTTATTTAGACGCTGGCGGATTCATACATATCGATGACAACTACGGCATGGATGAATTCATCCGTCCAATTCTTTTATCTCTATTTCCAGATTCACCATTGGAAGCAGTGCCAAACTCACATCCCATCTTTCATATCGCCTATGATCTAAAAAACGGATTGCCAAAGATTCACGAGCACAATGCGCAGAATCCAGAAGCCTTCGCCATTCGAAGAAACGGAAGAATTGTTCTGTTCTACAGTTTTGAGTCCGATTTGGGAGATGGATGGGAAGACGCAGAGGTGCACAACGATTCAGAAGAAGTGCGTACACTTGCGCTGAAAATGGGGGCCAATTTGGTCGCCTACGCATTTAGCTCTGCAAAAGATGAAATTTAATCCTATCGTTAAAACCATACTGAGCCTGCTCTTGCTTTGTGCTTTGGTTTTTGCTATTTACTATCTTAGAACACTCTTATTCTATATTGTTTTATCCGCCATTCT
>CALCFH010000498.1 GCA_937900215.1 uncultured Cryomorphaceae bacterium | reverse complement strand
CCTAAAAACTGACCGGCCGCATTTCCCTCCACCGAATACAACTGTAAGGTTATATAGTTTGCATTTACGGGTGTCCAAGTAAAGCCATCGTTGGATGATCTAAAAATTCCACCATCGTTCACTACATAAATAATGTTTGGATTGGTTGGATGGAATATGCAATCGTGCTGATCTGCATGGACATAAAACGGATTGATTGGATTGTCTGGGCCTAAAGAAGCAATTTGATTCCATCCATCTGTGGGCGCCCAACTCCACAAGGTTACACCACCTAAGAGAATGCGGTCTTTGTTCTTTGGGTCTACAGCCAACAATAAATCATAATCTCCTTGAGTATTGAATGGATTAAAGGACGTTGTACCTGTACCTATCAGACTCCAAGATTGACCACCATCCATACTTCGGTGAACTGTCCCTAATTGGCCACTTGTACCTACGTTCGCCACGTAAACATAATTCGGGTCAGTGGGGTGAACCGCTATCCTAGACCTTCGGGCATTCGCTGGCAATCCTGAAGTAGCACTTGAAATTTGGGTAAAACTACCCGGAGCTCCATTCGCACTGTACATAATGTGATTGTTGCCTTTGAACCATACACCTCCAGAGCTGGTAACAATCATATCCGCTATTGGAGCCCCTATTTCACTTGGGCTTACCGCTGATCCAGCGACTGGATTTGACCATGTCTGACCTCCGTCCGTAGATCTACGCAAACCTGCATTTGTAGCCGCATATATGAGATCTGGAGTAATGGGGTCTGCAAGTACAAAAGAGATATTGGCCCATTCTGCAGATCTGTTGTTCGGCGTTGGCTGGGTTTGGGGTAGAACATTAAAGGTGTTTCCTCCATCCGTAGATTTATAGATACCACCGCCTAAGATACCACCTGCTCCACCTCCAAATGTAAAATAGTGTAACCCTTCTCCTGTACAATAATAGTAATCACCATTGGCTGATTTGGTAAAGTAAGTAACTGCATTATTGGGCGCATTGATGTTCACCATTTCCCAGCTTGAACCACCTGTAGTACTTCGGTATAAACCTCCAGATACAGCACCTGCAAACATCAATTGCGGATTAGCCGGATCAATAAACAAAGTTCTTGTCCTTCCGCCTATATTGTCTGGTCCACGAAGTTCCCACTGCAAGCCTATGGCTGAAGAAGTCTTGGCCAAACGATGTTGTTCAACCAAATTGCGCACTCTTAAGACCTCAGCTGGATCTACTTTTCCAGTGGCTGGATTTACTCTTCTTTTATTCAACCATGCGGCAGCATCGTTTGCAGAAAAGTCATTTTCATACGCATCTCGAGGCTGATAGCTCGGAATTGAACTGTCTGATTTTGGTGCAGGAAGCACAAAAACCAAGGCTCCTGTTGCAACAGCAACAATGCCTAAACTAACATAACGTGTAATTTTACTCATATCTAGGGTATCTCTATAGATTCAAATTCTTTGCGAAAAATACAATATTTCATTAGCCTTAACGAAATATTAACCAGAAAGGTTTGCATTAGAACAAGTGTTTTTCTGCGTGATAAGATGAGCGCACCAAAGGACCGCTCTCTACATACTTAAATCCCAGTTCCAAAGCCTTGAATTTCAAGTCTTCAAACTGAGCTGGCTCTATAAACTCCACAACCTTTAAATGTTTCGGACTAGGTTGTAAATATTGTCCAAGGGTAAGAATATCTACATCTGCGTTGCGCAAGTCGTGCATAGCCTCAATTACTTCTTCATTTCTTTCTCCCAATCCCAACATAATTCCAGTCTTGGTTCTTCTCAATCCTTGTGCTTTGAGATATCGCAAGACATCCAAGCTACGCTCGTATCTAGCCTGAATACGCACTTGTCTGGTAAGGCGTTTTACCGTTTCCATATTGTGTGAAACAATCTCTGGCGCCACTTCAATAATTCTATCGATATTATTGTATTCAGCCTTAAAATCGGGTATCAGAGTTTCCATCGTCGTACCCGGACTCATTCTACGAACGGCATTCACTGTTTCCGCCCAAATTATGGAGCCACCATCTCTTAAGTCATCTCTATCTACAGAAGTTAAAACGCAGTGTTTTATCTTCATCCGCTTTACGCTTTGTGCTACCCTCTCTGGTTCATCCCAATCAACCGCATCTGGCCTGCCCGTATTCACCGCACAGAAACCGCAGCTTCTCGTGCATGTATTGCCCAAAATCATAAAGGTGGCTGTTCCCACGCCCCAGCATTCACCCATATTCGGACAACTCCCAGATTCACATATGGTATGCAGCTTATACTCGTCGACTAACTTTCGTACATTCTTGAAATTCTGGCCCGTAGGAAGCTTTACCCGCAGCCATTTAGGTTTGCGTACTGCGGTTTCTACTGTTGGGATTTCACTAGCCGTATTCAATTCCATTTTTTACCAAAATTGAAGTTAAGATATACTTGCATAAACAAGCGATGGTTCGAGATGTTCTCGTCGTTATTGGCAGGGATGAACATTATTGGCGCATCATCAAAGAAAAAATCGGCAATCAGTCCTGTTTCTAAGGTAGTTACTTTATTATCGAGTATATCAAAATCGAATGCCACTCCTATTTTTCCATACACACCAGGGTGCATTTTCATTTCTCCAAAACCTGTAAAAAAAGAAGACCTTCCGTATATATCTAGATAATCGTGAATTTCGGGGTCATATCTTTCGGTTGAAAGAATAAAACTTCCCCCTCCAACGGGCTCATAAATTTCCAGAAAAACAGGTTTTAGCAGACCTAAGCTCAATCCACCACCATACACAAGATCTATAGAAATAGTGCCTCTGTCTGTTTTGTCTACTAAAATTTTATCTAAGATGTAGCCAGCGCGAATAGAGTACAGTGTATTCAACTTTCCATACACAAAGCCTCGAGCACTATTGTCGAACGGATTGTAGATGTTCACTTCTTTTTCATGCCTCAGATTTACAAGATCTATTTCCCAACCTTGCTTATTGTAGCCATTGAGATAGTACATTCTGCGAAAATTCAATCCATATCCACGCGTGTGAAGCATAAGACCGAAGGAATACTCATCTGTCTGAACGGTTCTCTTAAAATCTGCTTCGGTAGTGAGCTGTGCACTCGAATAGAATGCAGAAAAAGTGGCAATAAGAAATACAGAATGTTTAAGACTTGGCCTGAGCCAACATCTCCAAAGCAGTTTCAGAATTAACTCTCCAATGTGAAACACTATTCAAACATTTACCTTTATTAATCAACAACAATTGCGGAGATTCATGCACCACATTTAATTGTCGACTTACTTCATTTGATATCGATCTATGCGACAATAGATCTAAAATATACAGCGGCACTTGGCCTTCTTTCTCCCAGTCTGGCACCAAGGCTTTATATGCCTTCGAACTCACAATACAGCGTGTACTATGCTTAAAGATAAAGACATACTGCTCTGAATTCTCATCTCTGAGAATGGCATTTAATTGTTCTTCCTTATTGATAGAGGAAACGAGATTAGGCATCTGCTCCGTCGGTAGAATCAGTAGCTTCTAATTCAATTGAGCTATAGGCAGGACATTTCTCGTACGATCCACACGACTGCGCAACAAGGCCGGCGGCCATTATTAGTACAATTGCAATTTTTCTTTTCATAGTACATTCCATCAGGATTACAAAACTAACCAAAAGTGATAGGCTATTTCAAAAAACGTTGTTTACTTGCAGTTTATTGAGTCACTCCCTTTTGAATACAACGAATTATAGAATTAAAGGTTGGCCTGAACCGTTTTTTCCATACGAAAGAGCCGAACAACTTATTCAGCGCTATACCTCAGAGAGCGAAACAAAAAAGCTGTTTCCTGCCAAAGAAAGCCTCTTAAATGCCTTTGAAATCTGCTCTTTAGAGCAAGTGAAGGTTGTTTTAATCGGACAAGACCCCTATCATCAAGCGGGTCAGGCGCATGGATTGAGTTTTTCCGTACCCTA
>CALCFH010000497.1 GCA_937900215.1 uncultured Cryomorphaceae bacterium | reverse complement strand
GGAACGCATAGGGCTATTGGACAAATTTGTCAAAAATAATTCCGAGGTTAATTTTCTTGCTATTAGTTGTACTCACGATAGTGAAGACGTCAAGAAACTTAATTTCCAGGGGTTTAAACCGGAAGAAAAAACCATGGTGCTCAATTCGGTTAAATCCTATCAAAGGGTTTATTCTTTTACACAAGATATTGAACATACCGAAGCCATAATGGCGGCAGGGTTTCATTCGTCCTTCCATATTACCTCAGTAACGCTTCCAGAGTTTATTAAAACGACTAAATTAGAAGCGAAGCTTGCCACTAAATATTTTGAAAATGCCCACATGGGTATCATCCGAACTACCGGAGTAATGGGGTCTATCTTAGACATACTTACAGGAAGTTTTGATTGGACTGCGGTGGGCAATTCAAGCCCTGCAATTAAAGATTATCTCAAAGATATACCGGGATACCAAGATTTATTTGGTGATTTGGCATTTTGTGAATGTGAGCATTGTCAATCTATCTACTCTCCGGCTGCCTATTTTGTAGATTTAATGCAGTTTGTGGACCGATATGTTACATCAAAACACTTTATAGGTGCGAAAACTAATCATGTTTTAAATCTAAAAGTAAGAAGGCCTGATTTATGGGCATTACCACTTACCTGTGAAAACACCAGTACGCTGGTTCCTTATCTGGATATTATTAATGAAATTCTTGAATCTTACATTGCGAAAAAGAAAGGATTTGCAGGAGACTTAAATAATCGCAATGCTGTCGAAGATTTTGTTTATAAACAAGAAATAGCTTTAGAGAAGCCAGGAGTTTGGAAAAACAACGTTCATTCATTCTCTCAACCTTTTCATCTGCCTTTAGAGTCTGTTTCAACTTATTTAAGCCATTTTGAAAAAACAAGGGAAGATATTGCTATTCTTTTGGCAAAACCACAAGATGAAATTTCCAAGTCGAGATTAAATCTTTCGGAGAAGGATTATCATTTGATTACAACGCCTGATGCATCACCGGCATTCATCAACAGAGTTTATGGAATAACTTTTACCATAACGGCAGGAAAAATAACTCCGCTAAATGCCCAACTTCTACTAAAGCCAATAGGAATTAGCCGCAAAGAACTGGGTAGATTATTGAAAACCAAGTTTGTAACTAATAATGGGACTGATACTATCGTCATCCAAGGTGAAAAGATAGATGCTAATAGTATACAAAACGATATTGAAAGAGTTAAGAATCTTACTTATGATGCACTTGACAGAGCACATCGTTTTGTAAGACTGTGGCGAAAAACCAACTGGAGTATTGAGGAATTGGATTTAATTTTATCAAATCTGGATACTGCGGGGGTTGCCTCAGGGATTGTCTCGGCCACTATATCAGCCATCGGAAATTTACTGCTTTTACAGGAAAAATTAAAAATTTCTGTTGAAGAATTAATTGCTCTCTGCTTTAGAATTCCAACCACACAAACAATAGAGAACGAAAAACCGCTCTTTGATTTACTCTTCAATCACGAAGATGTGGTGGCAACGGAAGGAAGCTATCCTAAGCCTGCAATAAAAATGATTCATCCAGCCTTGTCAATTGACAATTCAACGGCATCAGCGGAATATTCATCTGCAAGGTTAATGGCTGGCCTTAATCGTTCTGATGACGAAGTGCTGTCATTGATTAAGAACCTTTCGGCTCCACTAGGTATCGTTGCTATTGATTCCGCCACGGAGAGTGATAGAGGGTTTAATCTGTCATTGGCTAATCTTTCACTTTTATACAAACATTCCAAAATAGCGGAGATACTTAAATTATCTATTGAAGATTTTTTCAGACTCATTCTATTAACACCTTCCATCCCCAATGGTTACCTTGAAAACACTAGTCATATCTCTGATATAATAGCTTTTCATGGGTGGTGGAAATCCGCAAACTTTTCTATCGATGAATTGAACTTTATAATAGAAAGTGGTGATATCTCCAGCCTGGAAAATTTCAAAGCAAAAGAAGAAATCACTTCTTATATCCTTGAACAGTGCAAAACAACAAATGCCTTATTATTTGCAGAAACGGTTTTTGCATCCTTTGATGATATTACAGAAGGACAATCGAATGCCATCATCCAGGCCAACCTTGCTGTCATAGAACAAGCTCCGGATGGGTCAAACTTTTGGTTAAAGCCTTCTTACGATCCTGATACACCACTTATTTTGCCTGCTGGAACTACCGTCCCTGAAGGTGAGATCAGAATATTCTTAAACAATTACCATCCTCAATATTTAGTGCCTCATTTTTTGTCAGGCCAATTAGGTTTGACCGAAGACTCACTTAAAAAACTAATAAGCTCTTTGGCAATAGATTTAGATGAGGATGCTTTAACCTTGGAATTACAAGGTTCAACTACTCCTGCAGTTGTCATACCTGCTCTGGTTGAAAAATTGCTTCCGCTAAGCATTTTGTTCAAAGACAAAAAGTTCACCACCGAAGCTGTGAGCTATGTGTTGGATCATTTAGCTATTTTCGGTATAGCTGATGCTGACAATTTCAGCATTAACAATATTCAGAGGCTCCAGTCCTATATCAATCATATAATTTTGAATGAAGATGGAAGTCACAATATTATTACGATCGGTGAAGTATTGGATTCTTTTGTTAATGCTACCCAATACCAAACATCAGATCAGGAAAAACTTGCTGCTCTTCTTCACACGAAGCCAGAACTATTGATTACAATACATCCGGTAGCTCCACCTGCAGCTAATGCAATTGAGGCATTGGATAATTATCGGAAGCTAGTTGCTTTCTGTGGTTATATTGGCATAGGAGGCGATGTGTTACCCAAAATTATTGCCAATTCGTTTGATGAGCTAAATGAAGCCACCAATTCAATACTTGCTGCCTTTAGAAGCAAATACAAAACTGAGAGTGAAAGAAAAGAGAAGTTAGAAAAATATCAGGATAAACTTAGGGGCAAAAAAAGAGCATCACTTACAACCTACCTTATTCATTCGGGATTTTCACAGTTTGAAAATGAAAACGATCTTTTCCATTACTTCCTTATAGATACAGAATTGGAAGGTTGTGCCAGAACTTCTAGATTAGTGGCAGCCACAATGAGTTTGCAATTGTACATCCACCGCATACTTTTGAATCTTGAACAGGATGATAAAGAACCCGGTACTGCCGGAAGAGTCCATGTTCAGGCTGATGATATTCCGGGTGATGAATGGCCGTGGCGAAAAAATTATAGGGTATGGGAGGCCAATCGAAAAGTATTTTTATACCCCGAAAACTATATTGAACCTGAATTAAGAGATGATAAATCGCCACTATTCAAAGAACTAGAAAATGAACTTTTACAACAAGAAATCAATGCAGATACGGTTCTGGATGCTTACGCTAAATATATGCGTGGTTTTGATGAAGTAGCCCATTTAAAAATTGCTGGTTCCTACCATGAAAAAGATGAAGAAAGTGAAACCGATGTATTGCATCTGTTTGGTGTAACTGCTGATGAACCACCAATGTATTATTACCGAAAGGTTGAAAATATTTATTTTTCCGAGAAAAGTGATAATAGAGGCGTTGTTTGGAATCCTTGGGAAAAAATTAATGTGCAAATACCCGTAAGAAAGGTAGCCCCTATTACTTATAATGGACGACTTCATGTATTTTGGGTGAGGGTCACTACTTTGGCAAATACGGTTTTTGATAGCAATCGCTCAATTTTCACAGGGTACAGTCATAAATATTCTATTGAATTTACAACCCTTAAACTAGATGGTACATGGACACCACCTCAAAAATTAAATTTGAAGGATTGTTATCCATTTCAAGGAAATGGTGTTATTCATGACCCACTAGCTGAAAATTCTGAAAGGGCAAAATTCTTTGAAGCTTTAAGCATTAATTTTCCATTTTTCAATAATAGTGGTTTAAGTCAGGCAATTACGGATTTAAGAACTCCTAGGTATGATACTAGACCTCATCATGGTCCAATTGATGAGTATACTTTAAATGGTTTTTTATGGGATCAGGTATATCCTTATGTTGATTCTTCGAAAGGATTAATATTGACTGGGGCTGGATACCAAATGAGAGCTGTGATCGATTTATATAACTTGAAACTCATAAGGTCTGGTGGTAGAAGGGCTTCATTCGAAAATGATCCGGTTCGTGAAGCATGGAATATTCAACATGAAGAGTATTATAGATTTACAAGTGAGAATAAAGTTGTAGAAAAATCTGGGGATCGTCTTTACAGAGCAATTACGTCTAAATTTAGGGTTTTTGATGACTATGCCTATGGTGAACTTATTACTAATACAACAAAATCAAATTCGCTACTTGAACGGCTATGGGATCCAGCAACTTTAAATCACACATTTAATAATATCCGACAAGATGAGATAGCTGTCCTTTCAGCTGGTAGTATAGTTCAGATCATCAATGGTGCTTATGGAGATGCGATTATAGATGCACAAGGAGATCTATTACTTTTACAAGGTACACCTATTGATGGCAATGGATTTGTTTTAAAAAGATTAGGCACTACCTTAAGCGAAACACTTACCAGAACCTTGTTTACAAGTGGGGTAGAAACAACTTTGAGCATTGAAACTCAAAAAGCTTTAAAAGAAGCAGAAACTCCTATTACCATTACTAATAACAGAATAGAGAATCTGGTTGTAAGAAATAAAATTGATTTTAAAGGAGCTTATGGAAATTATTATCGTGAAATATTCTTCCATATACCCTTTTTACTTGCCAACCATTTAAACAGTCAGGGTAAATATGCCGAAGCTCAAAAATGGTATCATTACATCTTTAATCCTTCTGCTACCGAGGTGATTGATTTTTCTGCTCCAGGCCTGACAGCAGCCCAAAAGAAAAAAATGGCTTTGGACAGAAACTGGCAATACCTGGAATTCAGGGAAATTGATACCCAAAAACTCCGAGACCAGTTGAACGACAAGCAAGCAATAGAAGTTTATAAAAAAGACCCTTTCAATCCACATGCAATAGCCCGTCTTCGGATGAGTGCTTACCAAAAGAGTATTGTAATGAAATACATCGATAACCTGTTGGATTGGGGAGATCAGTTGTTTACTCAGGATACTATGGAATCAATTAATGAAGCTACTCTATTGTATATCATTGCCAAGGAAATAATGGGTGAACGACCTGTTCAAATAGGTGAATGTGGCGAAGGAAAAGTAAATCCAAAAACTTACGAGAATATCCAACCCCTATTAAATAAAGGTTCTGAATTTTTGGCTGAGCTAGAAAGCTATACCGTTGTTAGAACCCCACGTAAGGTTTTAAAAAGCAATAAACATCGGGTTTTTGAAAACGCATTCATTAAAGAGAAGTCAAATAAAGTAGCTTCTGATGTCAAATACTCCAAAGCAATTACCTATTCTTCGAATGTTTATGGCGTAAATCCTAAAGAATTAAATCAATTAAAAGCCGTTGAAGCTAAATATCTGCCGGAAGTGAATATAAAACCGGTGAACGATAAAGTGACGGGTGCTTTTGCGAAGGGAACCATCAGAGGCCTAGACTGGAAGAAAGATTCTATTTACGTAAAGGACAGATTTAGAATTCCTTCTTTTGGTATAAGTATTATAAAACATGTCTCACCGGTCTTCTGTGTTCCAGGCAACAAAGATTTATTGGATTATTATAACAGGGTAGATGATCGTTTGTACAAAATCAGAAACTGTATGAACATTCAAGGACAAAGAAGGCAGCTCGCTTTGTTCGCTCCGGAAATAGACCCACGTTTATTGGTAAGAGCAAGAGCAGCCGGACTTTCTTTGGATGATATTTTAAACTCTATCAGCGGCAATCTGCCTCCTTACCGCTTTGCCTATATTCTTGAAAAAGCAAAGGCATTTACCTCGGTTGTACAAAGTTTTGGGGCTTCTCTATTAAGTGCCATTGAAAAGAAAAACGGAGAAGAATTGTCCTTGCTGCGAATGACGCAACAGCAAAATATTTTGGAAATGGCTTCGAAGAGCAGAATGCTGGAGATCAAAAGTGCAGAGGAGGGAATAAAAGCATTAAATGACAGAATTGAATCGTTAAATTATCAGATTGGTTATTATGATGGTTTGATTTCTGAAAATAGAAATGGTTGGGAATGGGCACAGTCTGCTAGTAGGCACACCTCCTCTATAATTACAGGTGTCGCTCTTCCTCTATGGAGTTTAACGGGGGTATTCGGTTTAATCCCACAGGTTGGCTCTCCATTCGCAATGAAATACGGAGGTGTTGAATTAAAGGGTGGTGCAGAAGGCTTTGCTAAAGCAGTAGATACTTTATCAGCATTGAGTGAAGCTGTAGCTGCTTCTACAGGTTTAGAAGCAGGTTTTGATCGAAGATCAGAAGGCTGGAAACACCAGAAGAAACTAATGCAAAATGAGTTAAAGCAATCAGAAAAAAACCTCGTTGCATCTGAAATTAGAAGAGATATTCTAATTGAGTCTGAAAAAATGCATCAAAAGAATATACAGCACAATCAAGATGTGATGGATTTCTATGGCGAAAAGTTCTCCAATCTAGGTCTTTACACTTATCTGTCTTCCACAATGCAACGTTTGTTCAGAGAGGCTTATAATAATGCGTTGTCTATTGCAAGATTAGCGGAGCAAGCTTATAAATTTGAAAAAGACGATAACAACATCTTTATTGATGGCAGTTACTTCGATTCTTCCAGAGCAGGTCTTTTAGCAGGAGAACGATTACAAATGGCATTACAAGCCATGGAAAGACGTTACTTAGAAACCAATTACAGAAAGAATGAAATTGACCAAGCATTCTCGTTGACACAAATAAATCCTGCAGCACTTATGCTCTTAAAACAAACAGGAACTTGTGATTTCAGCATTCCGGAAATTTTCTTTGATTTGTTTTATCCTGGCCAATACAGAAGGAAAATACAATCGGTGAGGTTAACAATTCCATCAATAACAGGACCTTACACTAATGTAAGCGCAACCTTGTCATTAACTGGAAGTCAAATACGTATGGAGCCTAATTTAGGAGCAGGCGAACTGAAAGAGGTGCCTAAATCAAGAACAACAATTATTTCTACTAGTACAGCACAGAATGACGCAGGCGTATTCCAACTTAATTTCCGGGATGATCGCTATATGCCGTTTGAAGGTGCAGGTGCCTTAAGCTCTTGGAAATTATCCCTCCCTAAAAACTTCAGACAGTTCGATTACAGCACCATAAATGATATTATTATCCATGTGAGCTATACTGCTGAATATGATGAATTGTTTAGGGATAATGTGGAAAAAGCGAATGGAGAAATAGAGACCCTATTGAAGTCTAATTCATCTCCAATGCGTAGAATGATTAGTCTAAGACAAGAATTCTCGAATGCCTTCCACAGATTAACTGAACAGGCTGTTAATAATCCGGTACTGATAAAAATTGAGAATAAGCATTTTCCATTGTTTATGAATGGCCGAGATTTAAAAGTTACCAAAGCGAAGTTGCTTTTAGTAACACCGATTGGTCAAACAACTGCAGGTGTGAATATTAGTATTAATACGATTCCACAGACTGGATTTGCAAAAGACCCCGCATTAGGTGATTTGTTGGCCAAAGATTTAGATTTAAACTTATTCAATGCAGGAATTCTCAAGGAACAAACGGTTTCAATTACTGCTGGAGGAGATTTGTCACCATCGGCACCTGCTGTTGGTCAGATTTCTGCTATTGATACAGAAAAATTAGAGGATATTGTATTGTATATAGAGTATAAGATTGGATAATAAAATATGGGTTGGGGATAAAATATTGTCCTCAACCCTTTTGCAAGCACATTGCCAAAGCCGCACTAGCCAACGCTAAATCCAAAACTTTGTCAAAGAGCTTGCAAAACCACCACAGAAGAAAAAGAAATTTTAAAAATGCTCCATCGCACGACAGAAAGACAATGAAAGAAACAGCAACAAATAGACTGACAAACCACGGCAGACAAGGAAGCACTGGTGGTAACATCACCTATACGCAAGCAGGGGTTTTGTGCTTCGTAGGACAGGAAAGTGCTAAATTT